>JBCDIO010000593.1:0-3357 GCA_038748815.1 Bacteroidota bacterium | reverse complement strand
TTCACTCAAATCACCTAGTGATTTGCCCCTTGGGTTCGTTCATTCATGCCTTATCCAGCATAAAATTTCCTCGATTTCAACTAAGACTCAATTCCCAGACAAGCTCAAAGATAGTGGAAGATAGATGATCTATCCCCCACTATCACATACATTCAGAGTGGTCTATTTAGAACTCAAAAGCGGCCCGTACAAAGATACGACGGGGTAGGATTGGTCGGCCGACGAAGTAATTTCCTCCAGCCACCTGACTGTTTCCTTGCCGAGGAGAACCTTCCGTCACACCTGCAGCATCTAATAAGTTGAAGACAGAAAGGCCAATTCGTAGACTTTCATCGCCTTCTCCCAATGGGAATTTATAGCCCGTGTCTAAACGTACGATGGTAAAGGGATCCAATTCAACACTATTGGCATTATTGGTAAACTTACTCCCAAGGAAATTAGCGGAAAGATTGAAGTCAAACCCACTATTTAAGTAGCTAACTCCAGCCATACCCATTACATTCGGAATCCGGGCAATTGAGTTTCCTTCCTGGGTAGGATCACTTTCAACCTTGGTAAATTCGTGATCCTGATAAGTAAAGTTACCATACAAGTCAAGCCCCTTTACGATGTTATAGTAAATATTCGCTTCAATACCGATAGCCCGGGTATCTTGCAGTGTAACCTCCTCGATTACATTGGCCGGATCATTCGGATCGTTCACGAAGTCTACATTTCGACGATCACTAAGCGCATTGTAGAATACGGCAGCCGTACCAGATAATTTCTTTCCACCGTACTTCAGGCCAAGCTCCCCTTGTAGTACCGTTTCTGTTTCATACGTCTGGGGTAATCCAGCCCGAGAGAAAGAAACACTACGCAGTTGAGGGAAGAAATATCCCCGAGAGAAATTCGCGTACACATTCATGGTTTTATTCAGCTCGTAAGAACCGGCAATCACGGCGGCGATATCGGAAGCAGAAACCTGTCCTTTTTGGAAGTTATTGGTACCTACTCCGTCTTCGCGGCTAATTAATCCAGCCGCTCGTTCCCAACGTAGACCCACATCTAATGTAAAGCGATCGCCCTTGTATTCGTCAGCTGCGTAGAAAGCTACTTTCGAACTTTCGTGGTAGCGATTGGAAGTCTGACGACCATTGATAAATCCGCCAGTAGAATAGGGTACTTCCGCTCCGGTTGAGTCTGTGTAAACCAAAGCTACTGCACGTGGCGAGTTGCTGAAATCACCGAGTACATTGTGAATCCAGTTATCGTCTTCCGCCCGGGTATGTGATAAGAAGGTACCAATCGTGAAGTTGTGGCGATTGACGGTCTTGGTTAAGTTAACCTCCCCTACCATTTCTTGCATATCACGTTGGCGATCCAAAATCCGGTTTTCAAACAAGAGGTCGTTTGAAGCGAGTGGCTGTTCATTGTCCACGTAAGTGAAGGTAGCTTCCGAAGGTAGCTCTCTGTCTTTTAGGTAGTTTTCTTGATCTTCTGGCGTATTGTGTACTCCATCGCCATCTAAGAATAGGTTAAACCAGTGCTCGTAAGAAGCGGCTTTCGCTTTGGAAGAAAGCAACCAATCGTTGCCGAAAGCGTGCTTTAAATCCACCATCAAAAATCCACCATTGGTCATTACTCCATTTCCAATAGGTGACTCAAAACGGCCATTGGGCGTATCAAAAGAGAAGTCTTTTAGTTCGCCAGAAAGCATGGTGAAGATTTCCTCTCCATCATTTCCGGTTGGACGTACAGGCGTATCGCCTGAGTTATCTAGTGGATAAGGCAGGTAGAATTGTACATTGTCATCAATCTTCTGACCATATACGGTTACCGAGCTATTTCCTTCGTTGAATAGCTTTTTCACGTTACCCCGAATTTGGTATCCGCGCGTTGGTAGTCCGGTTTCCAAAGGACCTTCGTCGTAGCGGTAGAAGCCAGAAACGGCATAGTAAAAGCCGTTCCCTAGATCGCCAGCACTCAACATGTCCATTTTTAGGCGGCCACCATTAGCCCACTCTAGTTGTACCTTATTCACTGGATCATCCGTTCCAGTCACACTGGAATAGTTTATGATACCAGCGACACTACCGGCACCAAAAAGCGTAGAAGAACCACCACGTACAAATTCAAGGTTTTTAATTCCGATATCATTACGGAAGTATACATCGTGCGCCGAAGAGTTCAACCCGAAGGTGCTCAGAATGGGTACTCCGTCAATTTGTAAGGGTGTAAAGGCATACTGTCCTCCCGATGGGAAACCACGTACAAAAAGGTTGGTAGCAACCTCACCACCACCACCTTCTGCGGTAATACCCGGTACGGTCCGTAGGATATCCGCTTGGGAGTTACTGGCTAACCGTTGTAATTGATCACCATTCAAGACGGTCAATGACA
The DNA here is from genome assembly GCA_038748815.1 of Bacteroidota bacterium. Lineage (GTDB taxonomy): Bacteria > Bacteroidota > Bacteroidia > Chitinophagales > Saprospiraceae > JBCDIO01. The sequence continues at coordinate 975 of JBCDIO010000593.1, read as the reverse complement.
TCGGTGCTGTCTTTTGGGTCCGACCACTAAAGGTACCGGTAACGACTACTTCCCCTAGTCCCAGGGCATCGAAGCCCATTTCTACATTGAGAATGCGGTCCGCACTGATCGCATCGATTTTTTCGATGATACTACCGTAGCCGACGTAACTGAAGACAAGTTCTCCTCCTTCGGATGGTACCATAATTTCATAGTTTCCATCCAAATCGGTTACCGCTCCTGTGAGGGTTCCGGTTAGGTTGATATTTACCCCGATAAGGGTTTCTCCATCCACGTCAGTGACGGTCCCACTGACTTTTATTTGAGCAGATAACTGGGCGCAAACACCCATAAAAAGCAAGGCTAACACCAGCTTGCTAAGTAATTGTCGATTTAGTTTCATAATTAACATTGGTTACTGACAAAAAAACAAACTACTATTTGGTACATACCACTCAATTACAATGATAATTAGGAAATAACCTTCAAAGTCAGTAGAATACTATACGTAATCAACACTATTCTATACTCTAAGTCCATATTCTGGGAAAAATTCATCATTATTGTTCCTATGAAGCCAGAATTTGAAAAAATCGCCGAATTTCCCCAACGATCGTTTAGTGCCAAAAAGGTTGTTCGAGATAGTCGACCTCATTTACATCAAGCTTGGCATTATCATCCTGAGATAGAGATTTGCTTTACTGAAAAGAGTAATGGAAAGCGATTCGTAGGAAATAACATCTCGAACTACACGGAAGGGGATTTAGTACTTTTTGGTTCAAACCTACCCCATGGATTCACTACACCCATTCATTGTGAGCAGTACGTGATTCAGTTGAACTCCGATTTTCTGGGAACAGATTTCTTTCACAAGCCAGAATTGCATTCCATTCTGGCCATGCTAAATCGAGCAAAGCGGGGGCTACAATTTTCCGGCCGGACAAACCGCCGAGCCCATCGGAAGATTATGAGTCTTTTAGAAGCAGAAGGCCTACC
>JBCDIO010000592.1:0-3367 GCA_038748815.1 Bacteroidota bacterium | reverse complement strand
CTTTAAAACGGCTTTCACATTGGTACGGCCTGAATTATCGTGAGTATGCTCCGGAAGCTCATCAATACCAAGAATCACTTCTCTTTCCCCGCCGGATTCCCCCACGAAATAATTGCGGTTTTCTCCTGGAGTAGTACCCTTTCGGATGGGCGCTCTACCGCGCATGTCCGGCAAAGCAAAGCTGGTTTGTCCATCTCCGCCGTAGCGTGTTCCAATAATCGCATATAGCTCGGGAGCCTGTGAAATGGGTAAAATTTGTCCATTGCAAAAAGCCCAATTTAGGGGGGCAAAATCACCGGCAAACATCGTGATGGTGCCTATATCAGCATTCAATGACATATCTATTTTATTTTGGGGTTTGTTTAGCCGCGAGAAGGATAAGTTCCCATCGTGGATATTAAAAATTGTACCGTTAAAAAAGGTTGACGATTGCTGTGGCCTAGATTTTTCCCAACTTTACTTACCTCTTGTGTCTCTTGGGTATTTAGGAAGGTTACCCTTCCACTTTGTTGAGTCGCGGAGGCCTGGTCATTGGTGTAAACAGGCTGGTTGGTTTTGGAGAAGTAATTTCCGTCAGGATTTTCACTGTCGCCAAATTCACTGGAAGCTTGTAACGTACTACTTTGTGTGAGCTGTTGTTTTTGGTTGGACTCATGCCGATGTGATGGCATTTGGGAGGTCCTTAAAATAACCTCACTTTGTCCTCCACCTCTTCCCAAGGCACGGGGTGTTAGTCCAGGACCGGTACCAGTCCCAAGGGGAGTACGGCCGTTCAAATTAGGAAGAGCAAAGGTGGTTCTTCCATCGCCTCCGTAAAGAGTACCTAATATGGAAAATAGACTTTGATAAGAACTGATTTCAAGAATCTGCCCATTACAGGGTAGCCAATCGGGAGGGATGATATCCCCAGCGTGCATCTTAATTTCTCCAAGCATTGGATCCATGGTATTGATTTTTAGGGTTTAGTAGGATAAATACCTACGTTGCAAATAATAAAGTTGATCGATTGGAAAGGGGCCATATTGGTATGGCTTTCCGATCCACCGGCATCTGCCAGATTTACCTCGGCGTCCACCTGAATGGTTAAGGCATCCTGTGCCATACTGGCGAAGTGGTTTGGGGCCGAAGGGAAACCATAGAGTTTAGGCGCTTGGGCACCCACGGCGGGGTAGTTACGAGCGGGACTCTGCTGATCACCTTGCTCATCGCTACAATCAATTTCGAAATGACCGTATAGCGTAACGGATAATTGGTGATGGTGGCTTGGGATCTGCTGAACGGATAGAGATTCTTCCTCTTTGCCGCCAAGGTGCCCGGCTTGATAAGACTCGGCTCGCCCATTGACTTGTCCGGGACCAATGGGTATCCGTCCTCGCAAGTCAGGCAGATTGAAAAAGGTACGACCGTCACCTCCGTAAGTAATCCCCAGAATAGTGTAGAGGGCCGAGTGTGTAGTGGTGTCTAGCGGTTGCCCGTGGCAAAACAGCCAGCCTTTGGGTGCAAAATTGCCGGCAAACATTTTAATTTGACCGATAAAGGGTTCCATAAAAAATATTTAGAAAGTGATAAAAGCGTAACTAGCTAGTCCAGGGTGGACTAGTCATTTGTTTTTCTTGTTCGCTTTATCCTTGGAGAGTCTGGAAGGGATAATCAGTCGATTTCCATATTAATCCAGACGAAGTGGAAGGAGTCAATGCCCCTGTATATTAGAAACTAAAACCGAAGCTCAAAAATTGTGTGTATATAAAAAAATCAATTTTATGTTCTGAAAGGAGCTGGGAAGGGATGTATGTGGGATCATTTATTTAAGAAAAAAAGCAGGGCTGAAACCTAGGTTTCAGCCCTGCTTTTTTAAAGGTCGTTGTATGGGCAGATTAGCCTACTGAACGACTACGGACTTCGTCACCGTACCGGCACTGCTGTGTAGGACAATGTAGTAGAAACCCGCAGACACTTGCTGATCTAGTAAGTTTACACTGATCGTACCACTAGACTGAGCGGCCGCTTCGTAGTTCCACACCACTTGTCCAGTGATGCTTACCATCTGAATTTGTACACCTTGTTCTAGGTAGCTAGAAACGTCGAGGTACAACTGATCAGACGCTGGGTTTGGCGCTACCTGGAAGGTCTTCATAGCGGCGCCATTTTCGTCTTCGCGAGCTTCTACGTTACCGTTCGTAGCATTTTGATGGGAATTGCCACCACCAATACAGCTACTCATATCGCAAGCGTCTCCAATGCCATTGTTGTCGCAATCCTCTTGGTTTGGATTAGAATCGAATGGACAATTATCACAAAGGTTACCTACTCCGTCGCCGTCGCGGTCTCCTTGGCGTCCGTTCTTCACGGTCGGGCAATTATCACAGTCATCACCAATGCGATCCCGGTCGCTATCCAGCTGAGAAGTTCCTCCAATAGTTGCGCATACATCGCAAGCGTCACCTACGCCATCACCGTCCATATCCGATTGGCTTGGGTTTGGACGGCGTAGACAGTTATCAAGGGCATCTACTACACCATCGCCGTCAATATCATCGGTTGTTGAGGCGGTTCCAACCCGCACACAGCGTACTCGGTTACTGAAGGTTTTAAAACCCCCGTTTAGTACACCGTTTAAGAAAATCTTCCGCCACATAATCGAACCATTTAGTTCGGTTGAACTCCAGAGTCCTTCAAACTCTGTACCGGTGATATCTCCCGAACCCGGAGGGCCTACCTGCTGATAGATCGATTCTAATTCACCAGCGGAGGGTAGATACCAGTCGGAAGAACAACCTTGGGTAAGGTCCGCACAGACATTTGCGGCGTAGCTTCCTCCGTTGAACGTTCCAAGTTGGGCTACGATAGCGGCTGTATTACTGGCACCATCGAAGTCCATATTTGCTGCTGGGACATTATCAATATTTGGGATAGCCAAAATGTCTTCTTGTGGGCCAAATGAAATTAGAGGTCCATTATCTGCACCGGATACACAGATAATGGACATATCTGGAAGGGTAACGGTTAATTCACTGGCTTCACAGGGGCACTGCGCATATGTAGCTTGGCTGTTTAAACCAAATAGTAAAAGAAATAGGAAAGGGGTAAATAAAGATGTCTTCTTCATTGTATAAACACGTTTGATTGGGTAATCGTAAAAAATGAAAGAAAGACAGCCGGGAAAGAACACCGATTACATTGCAATGCCAGCGGGCTTGCAGTCCACTTGAGTACGGTGTATTTTTTTTGTTAGGTTTTGGCCTTTGTGAACGGTAAATGAAATATAAATATAAGAAAATGAACGGGGTGTTTATTTTAAATAGTCGTCCCTGAAAAAGTCATCGGAGGGGATTAATCCGTCGAATAATGGCTTTTTCACCTCCAGGTT
>JBCDIO010000591.1:0-3372 GCA_038748815.1 Bacteroidota bacterium | reverse complement strand
GCGATTCGTAGCCATTAGACTTCGGGGTGGTAACCCAATCTTTGAGCCGCTCGGGAATCGGTTGATGCACGTCTGTCACAATAGAATATACCTGCCAGCAGATCGGTTTTTCCCGACTGGGTTTGACATCTACAATAATCCGGACCGCAAATAGGTCATATATTTCTTCAAAGGGGACCTTTTTCGTGCGGATCTTATTCCAGATCGAATAAATGGACTTAGGCCGCCCAAAAATTCGATAAGGTACGTTAAGCTCATCGAGCTTTTTGGTCAAGGGCTGGATAAATTCATTGATATAGCGAGTGCGGTCCCGCTTGGTTTCCTGTAATTTACGAGCGATCTGGAAGTAATTATCTGGATCTGTAATTTTCATACACAGATCTTGGAATTCGGTCTTTAGGGCATACAATCCCAAGCGGTGCGCCAAGGGAGCATAGATATAGGATGTTTCAGCAGCAATTTTTAATTGCTTGTGGCGCGGCATGGATCCTAGAGTACGCATATTGTGTAAGCGGTCAGCCATTTTGATGAGTACCACGCGTACATCATCAACCAAGGTACTTAGCACTTTCTTGAAATTTTCCGCCTGAGGGCTTTCAGAATTGTACGAACTATCCAGCTTCGTTAAACCATCGACAATGCGGGCGATACGTTCTCCGAATTTCTCGCGAATATCTTCTAGGGTTACGTCCGTATCTTCTACCACATCGTGGAGTAGGGCCGAGACCACGGCGGTGGGTCCAAGTCCGATTTCTTCCGAACAAATTCGCGCTACTTCGATCGGGTGCAGAATATAAGGTTCTCCGGACTTACGACGCTGGGAACTGTGTGCTTGCACCGCAATTTCGTATGCCATCCGGACATTATGCCGATCGGTATCATCCATTCGACCATCGATCGTCTTCAGCAATTGACGATAAGCGCGTTGAATGAGTTTTTTCTCGTCCTCTTGTATGTCCAATACTTCTGCCATAATATCTACCGTTAGATGTGCAGATCCTCCTTCGGGAATGCTCCTTACCAAATATGCATTAAAGCGAGCAATATAAGACGCTTTTTACCCGAAAAAAGTTGTTCACTCGAATAATTGCCGTCCCTTATAAATTGCAGGAACTACCGCAGTCATCCAAACCGACACATAGAGAAAGTTCCTATTTGTATCCCGCCCGTCTTTGTTTTCCTTCGCGTCTGAAAAAAAATCTAACTAATTGAACCTAAAAATTAAAAAAGCTGTTATCTTTGCGTCGCTTTTATCAAAAGCAGCGTTCTTATACATTTTGCGGGTGTGGTGAAATTGGTAGACACGCTAGACTTAGGATCTAGTGCTTCACGGCGTGGGGGTTCGAGTCCCTCCACCCGCACATTTTAAGAACCTGTTGAGAATTCAATCCAGTTCAAAATCAAATCATTTTGAATCGAATTTCCAACAGGTTCTTGCTTTTCTATTCACATCAAACCATGTTCTTTCATAAACGTTTAGATGTTGAATAATGTGGCCTCCCTAATAAATTAGCAGGGCCTCCGAGCCTTCACTTTCTTTTCTTTACCTTAATAATGTTTGATTATGCCTCAGGTTGTCAGAGAAAGTATTGACAATTTAAATGCGACTATTACCGTCACAGTAGAGCGCAGCGATTACGAGTCGACCTTCAACGAGCAATTGAAAGAATACCGAAAGAATGCTCCAATGAAAGGTTTCCGAAAAGGAAAAACCCCGCTGAGTTTTATCAAGAAACTATACGGCCAAGAGGTTTTAGTACAGGTTGTCAATCAAACACTACAAAAAGAACTGACCGATTTCCTTGAGCAAGGAGAGGCGGACTTTTTGGGACAGCCAATCCCTTCCGAAAATCAAGAACAGTACGACTTTAATCCCCAGGATCTGATCGACTTCGAATTTAAGTTCGATATCGGCCTCGCTCCTCAATTCGAATTGCAGGGAGCTAGTGAATCCGATACCTACCCTATCTACGAGATAGAGATTCCGAAGGAGACTATTGATACCGAATTAAAAAACCTTCTTAAGTCTAAAGGCGAGCGTAAAACAGTTACTGAAGACATCGTAGATGGTGATATGATTAAAGTCCGAGCCTTTGAGCTAGATGGAGACAAGATCAAGGAAAATGGTGTAGAGTCTGTTTTTAGCTTACTAGTGGATCGGATCGATAGTGAAGATGTGAAAGCAGACGTTCTCAAAAAGAAAGCAGGAGAAACGTTCGACTTCAACATCCATGAACTTGAAAGTGCACAGAGTGAAGAGCAAGCGAAAAAATACTTGCTCGGTATGAATGAAGAGCAGATCGAGGAAATAGCCGTTGGTGATTACTTTCGGGGCACTATCGAAGAAGTGAACCGGATAGTTCCAGCGGAGCTAAATCAGGATTTCTTCGATAAGCAGTTTGGAGAAGGAACTGTTTCTTCGGAAGAAGAAGCGCGGGAAAAAGTCAAAGAAGACATTCTGTCTCATTATAATCGCCAAGCAGAAAGCTTGTTATTCCGGGATCTTCAAGAAAAGCTTCTTGAACTAAATCGGGAAAACATGGATCTCCCCGATGCTTTCATGAAGCGTTGGCTAACCTACTCGGACGAGCGCAACACCCCAGAATTGGTGGAGGCAGACTACGAGAATTTTGCCGACAGCCTACGCTGGACCATCATCCGAAACCGGGTAGAAACCACGCATAAAATTGAAATAACGGAAGCGGATGTCCGCGAAGGATTTGCCAACCGTATTCGTAGCTACATGCAAGGTTTTGGAGATGAAACCCTTATCCAAAGCACCGTTGAACGCCTCATGCAAGATCAACAGCAAGTTGAGAATGTCCTGGAAGAAATTCGGAGCGATAAAGTATTCCTGGCCTTGAAAGAACAGGTAGGACTGGACCCGAAAAAGATCTCCGTAGACGACTTTACGGCAGAAGTACAGCGCGTTCAAGAAGAATTACAGGCCAAACAAGCCGCTCGTCAGGCGGCGACTGCCGCTACTACCGTAGAAGCAGGTGAGGAAGAGGAATAGGGTTTTAGCAAATCACTCAACCAGATACCTTCATTAGATGTTGTTTGGTAAGTAAAAGCAATTGGGGAAGATTCCGCCATTTTGGCACCTTTCCTTATTGGTATCAAATTTGCTAATTCTTTAACCACACCGAATTCTATTTTACACACATTCTGTCTGCAAAATCGAATCCGGGTCCTTATTCGCTCAATAAAATCAAACTGACATGTTTCCAAAGGATGAATTTTCCAAATATGCGGTGAAGCATTTGGGGATGAGTAGCAACACCCTGAATGACTACGCCAAGCACAACGTAAATACACTCGGTGGCCTACAGAATGTAACTCCTTACATCATCGAAGAGCGCCAAATGAATG
>JBCDIO010000590.1:0-3383 GCA_038748815.1 Bacteroidota bacterium | reverse complement strand
CTACGGTACCAAAGCCTTCTGGGGAAATACCAAACCACCAGTCTGCTGCTGTTCCGCCTCCGAAATACCCTAATTTGTACTTCAGCATGTAGAATAGCATCAAGGCAATACCGACCACCATACCGGAGATCGCTCCCTGTTGATTCATGCGCTTGTCAAAGACGCCAAGCACAATCGCCGGGAAGAAAGAAGCAGCGGCCAAACCGAAGGCCAAAGCGACCGTCGCCGCTACAAATCCAGGAGGATTGATTCCAAAGTAACCCGCAACAAGTACGGCCGTTGCTGCACCGATCCGTGCCCACCGCAATTCTCCTTTCTCCGAGATATCTGGCTTGATCTGCATTTTGATCAAATCCCGAGAGACGGCAGTGGAAATAACGAGCATAAGACCCGCTGCGGTTGAGAGAGCAGCGGCTAAACCACCCGCTGCAACTAAGGCAATCACCCAAGCGGGAAGACCCGCAATTTCTGGATTAGCAAGTACCATGATGTCACGGTCGATATACAATTCATTGGCATTTTCAGTAACCTTATTCGCTACTAGCACCTCGCCGTGGAGACCACGAAGAACACCATTCGCATCTTTTTGATGGGTTGGCTTTCCTTCGATTGGTGCACCCGGAGCGTACTGAATCTTACCATCTTCGTTCTTATCTACCCAGGCCAGAAGTGCTGTATCTTCCCACTTCTTGAACCATTCTGGCATTTCAGAGTATTCGGTTTCACTTACTGTGTTAATCAAGTTAGTACGAGCAAAAGCAGCGATGGCCGGAGCCGTCGTGTACAGGATAGCGATGAACAATAAAGCCCAACCAGCAGATACCCGAGCATCTTTCACCCGTGGTACGGTGAAGAAACGTACAATTACGTGTGGCAAACCAGCCGTACCAACCATCAAAGCAAAAGTGATCGCAAATACATCAATCATACTCTTATTACCCGATGTGTATTCGGTAAAGCCAAGGTCCCGGTGTAATTGATCTAGTTTATCTAAAAGGTAAGTACCAGACTCCGCTTCCGTGCCCACGAAACCTAATTGTGGAATTACGTTTCCGGTCATGGCCATAGAAATAAAGAAGGCAGGAACCATATAGGCAAAAATCAAAACGCAATACTGAGCCACCTGGGTGTAGGTAATCCCTTTCATACCCCCCAAAACAGCGTAGAAGAAAACAATCGCCATACCAATGTATACACCGGTGTTGATATCAACTTCCAGGAAACGGGAGAATACTACCCCTACCCCGCGCATCTGTCCAGCGACGTAGGTAAAGGAGACAATGATGGCACAAATAACGGCTACCGTACGAGCTACATTAGAGTAGTAACGGTCACCAATAAAATCGGGCACCGTAAACTTACCGAACTTCCTCAGATAGGGTGCGAGCAGCAAGGCGAGTAGCACGTATCCACCCGTCCAGCCCATCAAGAACACACCACCGTCGTACCCCATAAAGGAGATCAGACCGGCCATAGAGATAAAAGAAGCAGCCGACATCCAGTCTGCCGCCGTTGCCATACCATTCGCAATTGGAGGGACCCCTCCACCGGCTACGTAAAACTCTTTAGTTGATCCTGCCCGCGACCAAATCGCAATCCCGATGTAGAGGGCAAAGGTCAACCCGACTATAATAAAGGTCCAAGTTTGAACACTCATGATTGTTGATTTACAGTTTCAAAATGAGAAAAGGTTAGAGAAGGCTTAAGCCTCATCTACATCGAACTCTTTGTCTAACTTATTCATCCACCGAACGTAGACGAAGATTAGAATAACAAAGGCATAGATAGATCCTTGTTGGGCAAACCAAAAACCTAGTTTAGCACCACCAATCCGAATGGAATTCAACTGATCTACCAAGAAAATTCCAAAAACGTAAGAGACGACGAACCAGATCCCCAGAAGAATACCGAGGTAGGACAAGTTCTTTTTCCAGTACGCCTGCAAATTCTTGTCTGACATAATTCTTAATTTATAGTTGATTAATATTTTGTCTTGCAGCGACTGAAGGTCGCTGCAAGACAACAAAAACAATGGTACGCTCTATAAGAAAATCATCGCCTGAAGACGGAAGAAATTACTGCGGTCACCACCGGCCGTTCCTTGGCTGCTATTGAATTCACCCGTAATCTTAGCATTGTGCCCAGAGATAAAGTAGTTGATCCCAACGCCTAGCGTATTTGCGGTTGCATCCGCTGCTTCGATCATCCGATTGCTGTACGAAGCATACGGCATGAAGCGAGTCCCATTTTTCAAAGCCGGCAGGGCATATCCCACCTGTCCGTAGATTGTATTTCCGGAGGCAATGGTTTCGCTCGTTCCAGTCAATTGATAATTTGGGCCGAAATCAAAATTATAGTATGCCAAATACGCTGAGATGGCCCCATTCTCCCCTACCGGAGAATCGTAAAAGGCATCTACCGACCAAAGGGTCACATTATTTCGTACCTCTTCCTCTTTTTCGTCTAGGCTAACCGTACCATTAGGCTGGCTGAAGAATCCAGCTCCAATGTTGAAGACTTTTTTCTTACCAATATAGGTTCCCACCATAAATGGCAACTTATTAGATTCCTTATCCAAAAACTGATAGTTGAAATAACCAGAAAAGTTTTTTCCACCGTTACCGTCGAAAGTTGCGGTGTCTACGCCCGGTGTAATCCCTCTTTTTACATCTAAGGTATTTGTAAGCGACTCATTTACAGACATCCGATAGTCTAAGCGTCCAATCTTACCTTTGGCGTAGAACCCAAGGTGACGAGCAAATTGATCGGAGGTACCAATGGTAGCCCAATTGAACCGGGGTGCATCCAAGGTCATGATGTTCAACGTTGACTGGTTCGTTAGACGAGAAATACCATTCCAGTAATGTAAACCACCCCCTAGATAAAGGTACTTATCAATAACACGGAACTCAGCCCAGGCATCGTGCATAAACACCTGCGCTTGCGCCGATAATCCCGTAGGGTCCATTCCCCCTGCGGTCAGGTTGTTGATTCCAAAGTGGGTGAGAATTAAGAAACGTGGAGATACTTGCGCAAAGGCGAGGAAACGACTCCGGCGCAAACGAAATTCGGAGGTGATGTCATTCGTAGTGGCATCCTGACGGAAGGTCGCCCATACTTGATGCCAAGTGATAAAGCGAACGTACTTCTTTCCGTCCTCACTTAATTTCAACGTCAAAGGCTTGTAGGAATGATCTTCCTGTGGTGCCTCCTGCCCTTGGGCCTGACCAGCAATCATGGCAAACAGGCATACCAGTAACAGGGACTTAGTGTACATAACTAGTCTCATCGTGGTGTCTTTTTATAAGTTGATTAAACAGTACTATACGGGACGCTAAAGTGCTTTACTATTTACCTTGCTAAAGGCGACACAAGAATCGTTT
>JBCDIO010000589.1:0-3395 GCA_038748815.1 Bacteroidota bacterium | reverse complement strand
GTAACTTAGGCTCATCATTCCAGTCGATCCGTTGAACGATATCTACTGTGACCATAGGCGCATCCGCAAAATAGCTCCGGATGTATTTCTGATCCTGCGGACGTTGTACGCCCACTAAAAGAAGGCGACAGGGAAACGGTAGAGTTTTAATAGCCGGAAAAACCAATTTCTCTAAGCTGGCTTGATGTCCCCAACGAAATCCACCCGTCCAACCGATGGTAAAAACGGAGCCTTTCTGCTCTTTGTACTTTCCCAGATCATACACCGGTGATGTCAGAAATACAATTCGTTGGTTATAGGTCGAAAGGTATGCTTTAATCTTTTTACTACCTGCCAATACATATCGGCAATGCTTCGCAAAAAAATGGAGATGTCGAGGAGGATACTTCAAATAATCGGCATCATCCAAATCATACATGGTCCTACTGGGCCGTAGGCGAACAAGAATTCGCAGAAGGGTAGAGTAAAGAAAGCCACTACTAAGCCGCTGGATGATAATCCATTCTCCTTGTTGTAAAAAGAAAAGTGCCTTAAAGTAGTTGCGGAGGAAAAAAAGAATTTGCCGAGGTCGATAGCCGGGCATAATGAGATCATGGCTAATGCCAAGATGCTTGCGGGCATACTCTAACGGATACTTGGCCCGATACCGGACACTAGGAGAGTCTAGATTATAGTAGGCAAACCAATAAATGTGCTTAACAGACTGATCTTTCAAGATGGACTTTGGCGTTTTTTGGACGCAAAAAATAAAAATGGAATAGTAAAATTCCAAATAGAAAGCTGCTTTCTGAAACTGAGACCCAACCATAGATGGATGAATGAAGGTCTAGCAAACAAAAAAGATATGCAACGACTCATTCTAGCCATTGTATGCACCCTGGCATTGAGCGCCTGCCAGAAAGAAGATACCCCAGTTGAAATGATCGGAGAATGGGAATGGCTTTCGAGCATCGGCGGTTTTGCGCCGGTGTTACGTAACCCGGATACCGAAGGCTATGAGTGTTTGTGGGAAATCACCGAACGGCACGTCATTGAATATCGGGATGGCGAGGAGTTCAGTAAAGAACGCTATTCCATTTCTACGGAGACCCGAAAAGATGGAGTCTTGGAATATTGGTTATCGGTGAAGAACGATTTTAGGTACACCTGGGAAATTCGCAATGATTCGTTGATCCTCTATGACGCTTGCGTTGATTGTAGTACGCATTATTATAAACGGAAATAAAATCTGAAACGATATGAGAGTCCATTGGCTTTTGCTAGCTCTTTTAGTAACCCTGCTTACCGCTTGTGATAAAGGGGAATTACCGGCAAAAACAATTGTTGGAGAATGGGAATGGCTGTCGAGTATCGGCGGTTTCGTGCCCGTATTGCAAAATCCGGATACCGAAGGCTACGAGCGGATTTGGGAAATCACCGAACGACACGTCTTTGAATATCGGAATGAGGAAGAATTTAGTAAAGAACGCTATTCCATTTCGACGGAAACTCGAAAGGATGGAACGCCAGAATATTGGTTGTCGGTGAAGAATGATTTTATGTACACCTGGGAAATTCGCAATGATTCATTAATCCTTTACGATGCTTGTACTGGTTGTGGCGTCCATTATTATAAACGAAAATAAAACCCAAAACGAGATGAGAACCCATTGGATTTTATTAGCTCTTTTAGGAACCTTGTTTACGGCTTGTGAGAAAGCTGATTTGCCAACTACCGTAGTGGGAGAATGGGAGTGGACTTCCAGCTTTGGCGGTTTTGCACCCACCGAGTTTACCCCCCAAAGTGAGGGCTACGAGCGGAATCTGACCATTTCAGAAACCCATTATGTACATGTTCAAGACGGACAAGAAACAGCCAATGAAGCTTATACATTCACTACGGAAGAATACGAAGACGGTACCATCATTGAATATTTAGAATTTGATGGTGTCAAGGCCTTTGTAGTGGAACTCGTTAATAGCGATTCTCTGGTTCTCTGGGATACCTGTGCGGATTGTTTTCAACACGTCTACCTTCGTAATTAAATTGCCAAGATGAATCGAATTAAATGGATCTTGATGCTGACGATTGGAGGGAGTCTTTTGTCTTGTTCCTGGGATGATCCCAGTCATCCGATCGCCGGAACCTGGACTTGGTTGTACTCGGCCGGAGGGATCGGAGGTAGCTATCAAAGTCCAGAAAACACGGGTTCCCAGCGGCAACTACTGATCTGGGAAAGCTACTATTCCGACTACATTGATGGCGAACTCGTACGGCATGGGAGCAGTACCATTAGCCAGGAGGATGATTATGTGTTGGGCTCCGAAAATGGAGATGTACTCGAACTGGATAATGGTTGGGTCTACGGATGGCGATTACAGAACGATAGCCTTTATCTCTACGACCAATGCTTCGATTGCTTTGTGCACGTTTTTGTGCGGGAATAAATGACCGTAATTGATGCCAAGTAAATCAGCCACTGACAACCTATCGTCGAAAAAGAGCGTCTTTCCCCAAAGACGCTCTTTTTGTTTTTGAGCCTGTGTCTTTTGTAAGAGTAAAGCTTTATTGAAAACGAAAACTAATTTTAGTCGATGCCAACTAAATTTAATACCCTGTTCCTTGTGCTAATATTACCACTGCACCTGCTTGGCCAAAACACCTTGACCCAAGCCCAAGTACAAGCCGATTATTCCATTCTGAAAAAAGTCCTCACGCAAGGCCATCCGGGCTTGTACGAATACACCTCTGCGGCCGAATGGGATTCCTTGTTCGCAGACTTTGCTACGAACCAAATTCCTGCCATCCATAACGTTCAGGATTTCTACAATTCGATTACTGCCCTTACGGATCAGGCGCGCGACGGCCACTTAGTGGTGATGCGCCCGCCACTGGATACCATTCCACCTTTATTCCCCGTTCTCCTGAAAATCATCGATGGAAAGCTATACACGGATACCGATGATTTTGGTATACCACTGGGTTCGGAAATACGCTCGATTGATGGAGCGCATGGACCGGCATTGAGAGATCGGTTTTTAAGATATGCGCCGGCGGATGGTTATAATACCACTAAAAAAGATCGACAGATCGAACGCGAATTTGGTATTCTACACTTTTACGAATTTGGTGCTAAAGAAGCCTATCAAATTCAATTTAAAACCCTGAGTAACCAAATTCTTAGTCAAACAGTGCAAAGCCAACCTTTTGCAAGTATCGGCCAACGGTTTACGAATCGAGCCTCGTATTTTGGTAAGAATACGCAAGGACAAGAAGCACCTTTCGTCTATTTTATCGACTCCTTGCAGACCGCGGTCCTAACGATCAATACGTTTGGCCTGGACGTACCTGTCTACCAAGCCAGCCTCAAAGAATGCTTTAAAACAATCAAGCGGAATAAAGCGGAGCATTTGAT
>JBCDIO010000588.1:0-3398 GCA_038748815.1 Bacteroidota bacterium | reverse complement strand
GGAAGATGGGGGTGTTCTCGGTAGTAAGACCGAAGTTGGTCGTTACGGGAGTGGCAAAAGACTGAGCCTGGGCAGAGCTAGCCAATCCGATTAGGATGGCGGCGGAAGCTAAAGTCCGGCGCAGGCGACGGTTAGAAAATACTCCCGCTACTTGCCGGTACAAGTTAGCGAGGCGGCGACGTAGTTCTACTTGCTTATCGCGAGACAATTGGTAGAAACTACCGTTGTCGACCATGCTCCCTAGTTTTTTAGAAAGGGCCCGGAATTGTTGAAACTGTTTGGATTTGCGTAAAGGTTGATACCTCATAATAAAAGATTGATTTGTGAGAATTAAAAAGGACTTGTATGATTTTATTTGTTGTTTTTGCTTGGTAAAAGGTCTGCTCCCTCCGGCGGAGGGAGCAGATCGATAAAAGACTTGTCTATAGAAGAGTATACACTCAATGCCTAATTTTAATAGTGACGAATGGCGCGCACGGCCAGGGTATTTTCTTTGGGGTTTGTGTCGATCCATCCGCTTAAGAAATCCTGGCGAAAGGCCTTTTGCCCATCCGATTCGGTGCTACTCCAATACCAACCTGGGAAAAACTGCCCCCCTTTACCAATCTGGTATAGGTGACTTCGGATCAACTTGAGTTCATTGATCGAAGGCAAATACCAGTCATCATATCCGGTTAGACTTAAATTGCCGAAGGAGAGCGGCTGAGGTTGTTGGGGATTATCGGAGCAGGTCTTTTCAATTTTTTGGGTATTACGGTTTCCAGTACCGATCTCGCGATCGGTAGCCCCGGTTTCATAGGCACAGATTGGTGTCATTTCATATACATCGAATGGCGCAGCAACCAAGCCTTCGAAAGTCGGAAACTCATCGTTTGTATCCAGGAAGAAAATGTATCCCCCTTTATACGTAAGGCCATAGATATCGCTAGGCTTCAGGTCCGATTTTTCTAATAAAGAAAGGGGTGTTTCGTAGCCTTTATCCAAAAGTTCCTGGGCGTAGAACGGGTCAATTTCTTCACAATTGAACCCATAGTATCCGAGCGGGCAGAGGCAATCGCCATCAAAGCAACTTCCTTTCCCACAATCTAGTTGGTTGCAGGGGTCATTTTCGTGGCAGCTCATTAAGCTCCATCCCAACAGGAGGAGTAGGGCTAGTCGTAAGGGATGTGTTAGGTTAACGGGCATTGTTGATCAATTGCACGTCCGATTCGGGTTTCGGCGTTCGGTGAACAGGTATGGGTTTTTTTCTAAATATGATTGATTGTTTGTTTCTCTTTTCTTACGACAGCTTTGTAAACTAAGCGGCCCACCCTTTGGCGGGCCGCTTCAGCAAACGTTCACAAATTTTACGCTGTCTAACTATACACTATGAAATAAAGCCTTATCAGGTGGACCCACTTCCATTGAAGGGATCCATGCATGGTGATCGACCTAATCCGTAGAACCACTAAGCCAATTGCTCGGGTCGAATTACCAAGTGTCTTTTAGAATTTTTTATTTAAGTACCGTTTAGCTGCTTCCAAGAATAGAAGCATTGCGTTTTCATTAAGTGGATCAAAAACCACTAGCAAAATATACCTGCTGATGCTACACTACGTGCTAAGGTCTTCGGGAAATGACCTACGCCTGTGTACACAGGTTTTGAGCTCGATTTTAAAGCCACGAAACGCTCTAACGTTGCGTGAAAAGCTAAGGTGTGTTGTTTCGGGAAGGCAAGTGATTAACTAATTCGGGTTGTTGTTAACCGCTTACAGATACGATATTATGAAATGTTACCGTATGGAGAAAATTTTGGGGGGTAAAATGTTCTGAGTGGTAACATTTGTGTTCTGAATGGTAAGTAAATGAAGATTTATGCGTAAAATTACGTAGTATTTTAAGGCTAAATCAAGCCGTGGAGAGAGATAAAATAAAAGCGACAACTTCCCGATTGTAGGTAATCTGTTTCTAAGATTATCTCGCTACCTACGTATGTAAAGTAATTAGGTGGATTGTTTTCATCTCTTGATGCTTTGTAATCAAGGGTTTATAGACTACTATACACGGTGCTATCTAAAAGGTTACTCAATTTTCTGGCCTTTATAGGTATTCTATGCCTATCCTTCCAGTCTTCTTCCCTCGTGGAAGAAAAAGGGCTTACCCGTACTTGGTACGATCGGATCGAGGAGGTTAAGAATATTATGGAAGGATTCTTCAATGATGAGGCTTTAGAAATACTGCGGGAACTGGAAAGTGAGATCGCCGAAGAGGGTATGCAGTTGAGTCGCATCGGTATTTTGACTCAGTTATATATTGGTGATGCGCTTGAGAAGGATCAAAAGGACCAGGAGGCCATTAAAAAGCTGCTTTGGGTCCGAGAACTAAGCCTGGATAAGGGATACACCGATATCTACGCGGAGACCTGTATAATTTTGGCTCTTCTCTACGAAAAGTTAGATATGCAAACCGATTGCCGGGCTAATCTCCACCAAGCCGAGCAAGCCATTCTGACCAATCAATTAGATACGATCTTTCCAGAATTTGCTATCCGGAAAAGCTCTTATTACCGGGTTTTTGGATTCCCGGATTCAGCTATTATCTACGCCAAACAAGCCCTGGAAACTGCACTGGTTTTAGAACAACAGGAGCAAATTAGCGTAGCGCACCTTTTACTGGGAATGCTGAAGCGGGACACTCCCGAGGAAGCCTTGGTTCATTTCCAGGAGTGTATCCAAATTTATACGGACTTACGAGACTACACCGGCTGTATATATGCTTACGTTAATTCATTGAGATGTTACCAACGACTGGAACGGTACGAAGAAGCTCTTTTATATTCTGATTCGGCTGTCATGGCTATTCCCATTGCCATTGCCAATGGAAACGACGCTTTTACTTGGGGTAGCGTATATTCCGCCAGAGCCGAAGTATTTTATAAGCTTGGGCAAATTGATTCGGCCTGGTACAACATTAACAAAGCCTCAAGGCTTAATCTAGAGTTCGAGCGTCGAAATAATGCGCAGCAAGTGGCGGAGATTGATGCCAAGTACAACGACGAAAAGAAAGCCCAGCGACTTGTCGAGCAAGAACAGGTGATTAAATTTGAACGGCAGCGGCGTATTTTCCTAACGGTCCTGACATTATTGTTCCTTGGTTTTTCCGCAATTTTGACCTTTTATTATCTGCGATTGAGAACCGCCAATCGAAAAACGGTCCAGCAAGCCAAGACCATTACCAAGAAGAATGAGGACCTTAGTCGCTCCCTGGAAGAACAAATCATTCTCCAAAGCGAAGTGCACCACCGGGTAAAAAATAACCTCCAGGTAATCATTAGTTTACTGGAGATCCAAAAGGAAGATTTAACAGACTCAAATGCCATTCAGAACCTGGATGCCATGGCTAATCGCATTTACAGTATG
>JBCDIO010000587.1:0-3403 GCA_038748815.1 Bacteroidota bacterium | reverse complement strand
TCAAATTTGAGTTAAGCGAACTAAAAGTAAGAGAGTTCTCTCGGGTTCGGCGGCGTTTGAACTACGTTTTTAGAGGTGTATTTCTTAAAGCCGAAGCTCGGGTTTCTATGGAAGGAAGCCTAATGATTCTACCTCGGGAGTTTAAACAATACCTTTCGCGAACGCTGAAACATATGTTTTCACAAAGAGCCGAGCCAATCGATAATCTCATTCGTAATAAGGCCTTCCGAGATTACTTTATGACGATGGCTACGAAAGAAACGAAGATCCGAAGTGTCCTTACAGAACACTTACAACAGGCCATTGTCGATTACCGAACAAAGACAGATAAATCCATTTACCTCTCGTTTAATAAGAAGGATATCTACATTGCAGTCACTGAACCCAGAGACCTCCTCGAACCGTATATTTGGCGATCCAATGTTAGTTTTGAGCTGGTGCGAGCGTTCTTCGAAGATCTCCAACTGTTGTTGCAAATCATTGAAGAGATTGATGAAAACGATTGATCTTCGCAACCCTCAGGGTAAAAATTTGTATTATTAATAGGACGAGCATATCACTTCTAGCTTCCACCACCTATACGAACACTTCACCTTCATTTACCCGACTTGGGAGCTATATCTCCTATCTTAATTTTAGAACAATGAGAAGATTTGTATTTATCCTATCACTATTCCTGAGCCCACTTTTTCTGTTTGCTCAAACGGATTCTTTAAGTGCAGAAAAGGCACTTACTAAATCCCTACTGTGGAAAATTGAAGCACCGGATATTGAAACACCATCCTACTTATACGGAACGATCCACCTCATTCCAGCGGATGATTTTTTCCTTACCCCTGAAACGATGTCCATTATGGATTCGGTGCAACGAGTAACGTTCGAAATAGATATCGAAAAGCTGATGAGTCCTGCTGGTTTGATGCAACAAATTGGGCTTTTATTTAGCGCATTTATGGACAATGGTACGACGCTTAAAGACTTACTATCTCCGGAAGATTACGCTATCGTTAACGACCATTTTACCAAAACGCTGGGAATGCCGCTCACCTTCCTAGAACGCATCAAGCCCTTATTCCTATCCGCAATGGTTTCGCAAGACACCGAGGGAGGTGGGATGCCCGGTGGAATGGGCCAAAATTCTGGCACTAAATCCTACGAGCTAGAAATTTTGCAGCTGGCCAAAGAACGGAATCAAGAAATTGATGAACTTGAAACAGCGGAGTTTCAGATGAGCTTATTCGACAGTATCCCTTATCAGGT
This sequence comes from Bacteroidota bacterium, assembly GCA_038748815.1. Lineage (GTDB taxonomy): Bacteria > Bacteroidota > Bacteroidia > Chitinophagales > Saprospiraceae > JBCDIO01. The sequence continues at coordinate 2,143 of JBCDIO010000587.1, read as the reverse complement.
ACAAGCTGAAATGCTCGTCGATGCAATTGAAGCAGAAGGAACAAGTGGAGAAGGCTCCTTCGACCAGATGGTTGAATTGTACAAAGCGCAAGATATTGAGACCATGCATTCACTCAGCCTGGGTGAAGGAGAGATGAACGAGGATATGGCCTACTTTGAAGAACTCCTCATCGTCAAGCGAAATCAAAACTGGATTCCGGTCATTCACCGAATGATGGGAGAAAAGCCGACCCTCTTCGCAGTCGGTGCTGGGCATTTAGGAGGTCCCAAAGGAGTCATCCGATTACTCGAAGCAGAAGGTTTTACGCTGACGCCACTACATTAAAATATAACCAGACAGCATGGCCTTAATCAAGGAAATACGTGGAAAGAAACCTCAATTGGGCGAACGGTGCTTTCTAGCCGACAATGCAACACTAGTCGGAGACATCACCTCCGGGGATGATTGTAGCTTTTGGTTTCAATCAGTAGTCCGAGGAGACGTACATTTCATCAAGATGGGGAATAAAGTAAACGTACAGGATGGGGCTATCATCCATTGCACCTACGAAAAGGCTCCCACTACGATCGGAGACAATGTATCGATCGGTCACCGCGCTATCGTGCACGGTTGTACCATTGGTAACAATGTCCTAATTGGCATGGGAGCCATAGTAATGGATCATGCAGTGGTCGAGGATAAAGTATTGATTGCCGCCGGAGCAGTCGTATTAGAAAACGCCCGGTTGGAGTCTGGCTTTATCTATGCCGGAGTACCCGCAAAAAAAGTTAAAGCACTTCCAGCCGAAACATTTTCAGGAACGGTGGAGCGTATTGCTAATAACTACTTGATGTACGCGAGTTGGTTTGATTAGTTATCAGAAAAAAGGCACACCTCCTGAGCAGGTACTTGCACTTCTGATAATAAATGGATAGTAGGACGAGACCCTGGCATAAGGTCCTCAATCAAAAGACGAACGTCAATTTCAGAGGGGGCGTTAAAGATAGCCCACCAGCGGGTATGGTCTACGGAGACCGAAAACTGGACAAGGATTCCAGCATTCATCAAGATTTCAAGCATTTCTTGGTCTTCGACCAATAGCTCTTCCGAGCGGTAGTTTTCTTCTGCAGGCCAAAATCCTTCGGCCATAAAATGCATTGTATTTCCCATTCAAAGTAGATTACTGCTTGCAATGTAAAGGCTTTTACAACGAGAATCCACCGCGCTAACGGATTATTTGAAATTTGTCCTCAATTAGCGGGCCTCCTATTTTATTTATGGATTTTTCAACAATACTTCTCCGTGCGTGGTCAAGCCGGGCTTTTAGGGTAGCAGAGATAGTACTTGGTAATTAATTTGGATTGCACTTGATAATCAGACACTTCCGACATTGGTTTCACACTACCATCTTTTAATAGGATGTTAATCTCGGCCTTGGATGTGCTGTAGGCCGCATTTGTTTCATGGCCACTGAAGACTAGATAAGGTATTTCTTCTTTTGAAAAAGAATATTCTTTTTTGACCTGTTCCTCGACCGTTCGAATTTCAGCCTGTGTAAAGGGTTCATTCTGCAAAATTAAGCGGAATAATCGGCGATCAATGATCGAATGACTGATAAATGCCAATAACCGGTCGCCACATTCCTGGAAATTCTTTAGGGCTGAGACGATATCGAAATCATCCAACCGCGCGAAGTTATCGAGGAGCAGGTCTCGGTTCTTCACAAAATCTTCCCGGCGGATTTCGTGATTTAAAAACAGTGCCAAACTCTTAGGAACTTGGAGATCAAATCCGGCGTTAGCAAGGTCTTTTGCTCGACGAAAAGCCCGGATCAACATTTGCTCCGCAGACAATACCGTTTTGTGGAGATAAACTTGCCAATACATCATCCGGCGGGCTACCAGAAACTTTTCAATAGATAAGATTCCTTTTTCTTCAACCACTAATTCGTTATCGTATACCGATAGCATTTGAATCAATCGATGATACCCCACCACCCCTTCGTGTACGCCTGTAAAAAAGCTATCTCGATTTAGGTAATCTAAACGATCCATGTCCAGTTGTGAAGAAATCAGCTGGTGCAAGAATTTCTTAGGGTATTCGTCTTTAAAAATTTGGATAGCCAAACTTAGCTGCCCATCAAATTCTTAATTGAGTTTCTCC
>JBCDIO010000586.1:0-3414 GCA_038748815.1 Bacteroidota bacterium | reverse complement strand
CCCAACCCAGATCTTCGTTGACTCCATGAAAAATGGTGGCTCCTCCAGGAAAGGTGCCTCCTAACATATTTAGCCCCTCTTCCGAGATAAGATGGGCTTCGTACCACGAATACCACCCTTCCAAGGGTTGGTGAGAATTGATGGCCAGGTAGGTGTTACCATCCATTGTTTTAGAGCGGCTGATCGCAAAAGCATTGGAGCCTTTGGGCGCATCTTTAGCCTCATACTGCGCAATCGTTCCGTCCAGAATTTTCTCCAGATGCCCCTGGGCTTGCGATAATCCCGTGGTCCCCAGTAGATATCCGATCACGATATCTTGTGGGGTTAAAGGAAATAGGTCTTTGAGCAATAGCTCCTGTGGATGTAAGGCGGCGTAATTGTTAATTCCTGCGACGTAAGAATCCAGGTAAGCCCGAAAATCAGCACTCAAATCTTCCTCGTAACGACTTTCCACCACTTGCCGTAGGCCCATAAACTTGATCCCAAAATCGGCAAAGGCTCCTTTCTTACCGACCACCTCCCCGTAGCGGCCCCGAATCGCCAGCATCTGCTCCTGCAGGGTAACAAAATCGTCTTCGCACTGCGCCCAGGCGAAACCGTAGGCTACTTCAATGTCGGTTGGAGCAATGACGTGGGGCACCCCCCATTGGTCCCGGGCAATTTGAATATTTTCCACCGGCTGGGAAGTAGGAATAACGGTGGAGCAAGCTGTGCATAAGCAGAGAAAAAGGAATAAGGGAGAATACTTCTTCACAGTGGTCATTTTTCGAATGGGTGCAATAAGGTTCATAAGGCTAACAAAGCAGAGACCGGATGGATTAAGATAGTCATTGTCCGTCTACAGTGTCCTACACCAACCACCCAGTAAGGCCAATAAAAGCAATTGTAGCACAAAAAAGAAAACAGTCGCAACCGCTTTCAATAAGGAGCTATCTCCTTTCTGCCAATATATGCGGTAAAGCATCCAGATCAAAAAGCATAAAACGACCGGATCAAACAGGATGGGGAGCTTGAGAATCACAAAGCTCCCTATCCCCACCAAGGTAGCTTGACCAATTACGAAGGCATTAATCGCCAGGTGTTCGGCCAGGCGGTAGGTTCGAAAAACGAGCTTAGAAGCCAGGCTCAACCAGATGATGGATAGAATCCAGAAGTACTTAAAATAAGCTCGGATAAACTGCCCAGCGGCATAACCAAGCGAGTAGAACTCCGTAGTAGGAGCGCCCGTTTCTCTACGGGTATCAATCAAGGCATCAACGATCAAATACAAGGTCACTGCAATGAACAAATAGGAAGCCGGATTTTGAATATTCTTGCGCCGTCCTTTCAAATAGGATTCTACCAAAGGTTTAGGCTGGGTAAAGAGATATTTAAGATTGTAGAAAAAGCCTTTTTGTGTGCCTAGGGAGTTGGCGATCAGGTCTTGTAACATAGACCGAAAGGTGATGGACGGAACGACTGCTTTTTCTCCGCAGTTGGGGCAGAAGGCAGAATCGTGTTCCGTTCCACAGGTGATACATTGCATAGACATCATTCTAGCTAAAGAAAGGCGATCCCTTAAAGATAAGTTTATAATCACTTCTTTAGGCTTTATGCATTAGACTCGAAAAATGCTCCTACTTTTGAGCAAATCACCAAACCTAAAGCATGAGACGAATTGAAGCTGCTGTTACTATTGAGGCGGACATCCAAACCGTTTGGGCAGTCATTGTGACCACTAGCGAATATCCAAAATGGAATTCTTTTATCCCAAAAGTAGAAACCAATATAGATCCTCCTACTGTCGGAACGGTGATGCAATTTACCGTCCGTTGGGCCGATGGTTCTACTCAGAAGTCGGGTGAGCTGGTGCGCGTATTTAATCCTCCTCAGCCAAGCGAGTCCGGTCTTAGGGCAGAGTGGAGTTATTCTTTTAAGAGTTTTCTCAGCACGATCGGTATGGTGCGGGCTGTCCGCAGGCAAATATTGACCCAAACCGCCGAGGGACATACGCAATATGAGACCTTCGAAGAATTTCGAGGCTGGGGTACGGCTTTTTTGCCCTACGATAAGGTGCAAGAGGGGTTTAACCGGCAAGCCAGTGCTTTGAAGGCACGGTGCGAAAGTCGGTAGATCAACACTACGTTATTGGCATTCTACAAAGGACATCTCCTCTAAGAGGGTTAGATCAAGCCCCCACTGGAATAAAGCTTGTTGAATCGGCGAATGAGTTGTAACATATATCTACTGGATATGATCTAATTCAAAGGTGGCTTACAGAGGATACATTCTCACCATTAATCTACCAGACTTGTCTTCAGCTAGACCTAGGGAGTGAATATTTTCCATCTGAGACGGGCAGCTTGGCTACAGAAGATTATTACACGGTTATTACACGCAAAGAACGCCAAGTTTAGCGCAAAGGACGCCAAGCGATAGAGGCCTTTCATTCTCTCAAGAGTCAAGAAAAGAACCCCAGGTTCCAGCGTTAATCCCCTCCGCGACCTTTGCGAAACCTTAGCGACCTCCACCTCTAGGTCTCCCTTTCGGTGGATAAATCGGCGAGAAAACCGAATCTTGTTCTGTGGTAATTCCACGCAAAGAACGCCAAGTTCAGTACAAAGGACCCGAAGTTATATCTGCCTTCTTTGGTTACACTCTATGCAACTAAACGGATAAAACTCACTCTTTTCCGGCGATCTCCGATTCGGGAAAGAAGTTTTCCCAGGCCCAATCGTAGACCATGGTACTGGGTAGCAAATCTCCGGAAGGGGATTCTGCCCAGGCCGTTAAGCCCTCCACGTCGAAGTGAATAACCAGGTTTTCTTCTCTCAAGCGGTAGTTTAAGGGAGAAGTTTGGGTGGAAAGGTAGTCCAACGGGAAGAATACGGACGCTTGTTCCCGTTCCAGCCCTAAGCCGAGAAGTTTGATATTGTGTTCGCTTAGGTTTTCTGGATAAGGCGTACCTGGCTTCCAATCCGTGTAGTATTCTCGCTTGTAGACTTCCGTTGGGAATACGGCATTGCTAGTATCACGATTGATCAGGAGTTTACTTTCCGGATATTTCTCCCTCCAAAAACCCCAGGTACTTTGAACGGTTCCGAGGGGTTCCAGTCGTTGGCCTTCCAATTCACCTTCGATGGCTTTACAAGAGAGTTGATTCCAAACGCTATTCGTTTTACGATCAATGATTAGCAGGTTGTTTTCTTTCAGCCCCCGGCCGAAGTCGAAGCCAGAACGGTCTCCTTGCAAATCGCCCTCGTACATTCTGGCCGAACCCACCAGCGGGCACCAGGTCAACAGGTAGTTGGTAGAATCTAGGAAGAGATTAGCCACTTCAAAACCCGACATGTAATACATAGGGAGGGCTAATTTGGTATCACCCAGATCAATGCCCAAAATGATTTCCCGATCATCCAAGCTAGCGGCGTCCTG
>JBCDIO010000585.1:0-3428 GCA_038748815.1 Bacteroidota bacterium | reverse complement strand
ATTAGCGCGAATAGCATACTCTAAGTGCTGGATGCTCAGTTTCATAGGGGTCAATGGGTTCTTAATCTCATGTGCAACTTGCTTGGCCATTTCTCTCCAGGCACTTTCCCGCTCAGATTGAGCTAATTGCTGCGTACTCTCGGCGAGCTTTTGTAGCATTCGGTTATACTCGTCAATCAATTCTCCAATTTCATCCTTTCGATCCCAATGTAAGGGCTCATTTTCTTCTAAGCTCAATGAACGGAGACGTTGGCCAAGGTTAATTAATGGATTGGTAATGGATCTGGCTACTCCAATCGCAATGGCTGCGGCTAATAGTAACGAAAAAACGTAGGCGTTTAAAATGGTACCCAAAAAGTCGGCTGTACTCGGGCGACGGATTCCCCGTTGTGCTCCGTACGGTATGGCTAAAAACAGCCGCTTTCCCGAAGGAAGCTGTATGGCTTGAATAGCCTGTTGGTAAGTCTGTCCTTTGAATCGATGGTTAGACACGGCAATTTGATGTGGAGCCTGTTTTAATTGTTCGGTCACCCGATTGGGAAGCAGGTTGGGAATCCAGGGGCTGTTGATTCGGTTGCGGTCTGTACCGGTCACCAAAACTCCAGAAGGTCGATAACCGAAGATCTGCGTTTGTTGTACTTGGCCAAAGGACTTCAAAGAAAATTCTTCAAAGGGAGGAATGGAATCTAATAACCGCAAACTGAGTTCCAGGGCTCTTAGTTTTTCGGCAACCTGCTTCTCTTCTTCGATCCGAGCAGACACCTCGAAATTTAGTATGGAAACACCACCCACTACCAAAAAGGAAACTAGTATGAGGCCAACTAACCAGAGTTGTATTCGATTACTTAGCGTTGGTTTTCTGGAAATAGTGAAGGCTAAAGACGGTGGTAGAAGCTGTAGTCTAGAATTGATAGCTGCAAATAACAGCGAGACTACCAGGAACAGCGAAAAAAAGTAAGAGAAGAGTGCTATAAACTTTAATCGATTTGGGTCCGACCGAGAAAGGACTACGGAGTATTTGTTTGTGCCCTCCCAAATGCGAAATATTTCCGAGTCTACTGGTTTAGTTCGGGGAAATTTACTGGGCGATGGGGAGTATACCTGCTGATTCTCAAAGTAAATAGCCCATTGGAATCGACTTAAATGCGGAACTCCACGAAAGTTTTGTTGCTTACTGCTTAAAATCGAATATTCGGATTCAGCCTGTCTAGGCCTGAAATACCAAACTCTTTGCTGATCATCTTCCCAGCTCAAACTGGAGTACACCGGTTTGGAGGGTGGGGCCATTTGCTCCCATTGATAGAATTCCAAAAGATATTCGGAGGCGGCAAAAGGCGGGGAGGACTGACCATGGGGAGCTAACTGTTTGAAGCTCTCCAACTCATTGGATAATGCTTCATCGTGAGTGTTGGTTAAGCCGGGAACAATATGTTCCTGAATCCAGGTGTCCGAAAGACCACTCATTTGATAGAGTAGGGTCGAAGCAAAGGAAGATAGTATAATGAGCCAGCCAAAAAGCCAGGTTAAATTAGGTGCTTGGGTATATATAAAACGATCCATGATGCCGATCAAGACTGTAATAAAAGCCAAGAACTGCCAAATCGGAATAGGAAGTTGGGTCCAATCAGCAAGTAGGGCACCACATCCTAAGGATATTATCCAAGCTCCAATTTTATGAAGAAAGGGAACCTTTAAAGTATCAATACTAAGAATGGCTCGATGACCAAGGAGGAAAAAAGCCAAGAAGATTAAGATGATCACCAACATTGCACATATGGTTGCTGGGCCCCAAGCAAAAACATTCTGTAAATCAAAATGGAGTTGTTCTTCGGTCGTCAGATACTGGACCATGCCAATGACCAAATAAAAGGCAAATAGAATGATCAGGTAATTAGATAAGGTAAAAGTGAATTTAACACCACTTGGCCAATGATCACTCGTCTGGATAACAAATACTCGATGGATAAAAATCATGGTCCAGAGTAGGATAAATGCGTTGATCAGCAAATCCCCCAGCGATTGATCAAGGATGGGTAGCGTGAAAATCTGGTTCAAAATAGGCCAATGGGCAAAAGTTGTATTCGCAATCGGAAATTGTGTAAGTAAGCGCATTCCGACAAGACCGGCCAGAATCATAGCAATACCTGCATAAAGATGGAGGCGTTTGATCGCTCGTAAACCCAATCGTTGTAATAGATAAACGGCAATGAGCAGTAAAAGAAGAACGATTCCGAAGTGTCCTAGCTGAAGCCATTTACTAGCCGCCATAGGACCACTATCCGTTAAATAGATAACTGCTTGACCCTGCGAATCAACAATGGGGTAATCACTGGTTGATGTTTGAAAAACTACATTGGGAACTGGCCCCGGGGCTGTGAAGAGATTCCAATCCTTTCCGTTCGTTTTTTGGGCAATCGGAACCAAATAAAGCGTATATCCTTCGGGCGTGGCTGTTTCACTAGAAAGGTAAAGAAGATATTCTCCCCACACGCCAATTTGTTCTTTAGGTGCTTGGTTCGGTATTTGATTAAGTGGAAGATAAAGATCGGGGTGAAGATACCTTCGAACAAGGCCCTTTGAATCAATGGTGATCCTATTGCCAGGACGCGTCCAATTATCTACAAAATCATCAGTACAACAGGTTTTTAGAGCGGAAACTTCTTCAGAAATATAGCTTTGAATGGACTGCTGAACCTGGAAAAGCTTGCGCTCGGTTGGGGGAGACTGCCGTAGGAAAAGGTGGAGAAGGAGCAATAATAACCAAAGTGCTACCCACGGTAGCAGACGAATGTAAAGGGGAGAGTGGGGTTTGACATTGGTCATAAAAGAGCGATTGCGGGGGGCAGTGCTCGGAGTTCTAAGCTGTAAGGTACGCATTCTGAATAGGCTGGGCAACCAACTGTTAAGTAAGGACCCGTAAAATTGGGTTGGGTTAGAACCAAAAGGCTTTTTACCTTTGTTATCCAAATTAATTCTGACTGCTCTATCGCGGCTCTTACTTTAAGAGATGAGGAAAGTCCGGACAACGTAGAGCACCACACCATCTAACGGATGGGATTAGGAAAGACTCGTTTTTCCTAATACAGCAAGTGTCGCAGAAAATAACCGCCCGAAAGGGTAAGGGTGAAAACGTGCGGTAAGAGCGCACGCTTTTGGCTAGCAATAGTCGAAGGGGATAAACCTTGTGGGTTGAAATGCCACGTACATTCCGATCCCCTGCGAGGGGCTCTGGTTGCTCGCCGGGGTTCTTTGAAGTCGGAAGGGGTAGGCAGATAGACTCCGTGCGTGAGTGCGGAGCTAGATAAATGATAGAGCATCCTTCGGGGTGGACAGAATCCGGCTTATAGGTCAGAATTATTTCTCAAAAAAGGGCCACTCTCAACTGGGAGTGGCTCTTTTTTACAGAATACGCCGTTGTTTAATCATGT
>JBCDIO010000584.1:0-3437 GCA_038748815.1 Bacteroidota bacterium | reverse complement strand
ATAAACCGAATTGCATCATAAACTTGAGCAACAACCACGTTAGAAACGTTGATGGAAATAGTAAATTTTGGAACTAGTTAGTTCTTAGATCGGTATGTGTGTAAAGGCGGCGAAGAATATAAATGCTAGAATTTGTTACCATTATACCTTAAAAATGACTTGCTTCTTAAATAACTAGCATTTATTTCTAATTGCAATTTAACAATTCCATGGTTAAATTTCATATAAATGAAATAAAATCATTCGCACTTATTGCCTAAGTTCCTCGATTCAATAACTACGATTTTTACTTTTTCGTTTCCCTAGCTCGCAACTTTCTCAAAGGAACTCGTATCTTCCCAATAACCGATCATCGAATAGAACCTCCATGTAGACTATGCTACACGACACTTTTGGACGACAAATAGACTACCTCCGCCTAGCCGTTACCGATAAGTGCAATTTGCGTTGCAATTATTGCATGCCCGCCGCTGGCATTAAATGGTTAAAAAAAGCGGATCTCCTGACCTACGAAGAAATGTTGCGAGTTGTTTCGGTACTCGCTACCCAAGGATTGCGTAAAGTTCGAATCACGGGAGGAGAGCCATTCTTACGGAAAGACCTTATTCAGTTTTTGGATAGTTTAACCCAGATTCCGGGTATTGAGAAGGTCAATATTACCACCAACGGCACCCTCACCACTCGTTACCTAGACGATCTTTGGAAGATGGGCATCCGCTCACTCAATTTAAGTATTGATTCCCTCGACGCCCGCCGATTTGCGGATATTACTCGACGGGATGTGTTTAATCAGGTTTGGGACTGCTATCGAACCATGCTGGACAAAGGCTTTAACGTTAAACTCAATATGGTTGTGATGGCCAAACAAAATGTGCAGGATATTTTACCCATGCTACAGCTAACCGAAAAAGATCGAGTAGATTTTCGGTTTATCGAAGAAATGCCCTTCAATGGTCAGGAAGATCAAGCTGATCAAGTATGGAGTTATCAACAGATATTGGATCATATTCGGGCAGAATACGCAGACTTTACCGCCTTACCACTACCGCCAAATTCTACTGCTTTAAATTATCAAGTGCCCGGACAAGAGGGAAGTTTTGGAGTCATACCCGCCTATTCTCGCACCCTGTGCGGAACTTGTAACCGACTGCGCATGACCCCTCAGGGTATGATTAAAACCTGCTTATACGATGAAGGCGTTTTCAATCTAAGAGATTTCTTACGGGCAGGGGCTAGTGATGCGCAGCTATTAGAAGCCATCCGATCGGCGGTCCATCACAAGGCCAAAAACGGATTCATAGCCGAGGGGCGGCGAAAAAATCTACCTAATATTTCCGAATCCATGGCAACCATTGGTGGTTAAAGCTTTCGATTTACTCCGTTTTCGTAGAACCAGCGGCATTGGGGCTCGCTAGTTTTTCTTTGGCGGCTCGATACTCATCCGGGTGGTTAGCGTTGTAAATTTCTTCCAGACTCAACAACGGCATTTCTTCCACGTCGGTATTAATCAAAACTTTTCGAGGGCAAGAATAGCCTTGGGCCAAGAACTCCAGCAGTTTGGGGTATGCTCGGGGTTCCCAAATAGTAATTAAAGGTTCTGGGAAACCCGTATTCGGATTATGGAAACAGGTAGCCAATTTACTTGGGTTACGGCCATCTACTAAAGCCATCAAACTATCCATACTCAAGTATGGTAGATCCACGGCTACGGTTAACCATGCAGCATTGGGATCTTCACGAAAAGCAGAAACAATGGCACCAAATGGGCCAAGACCGGTAAAGGTATCGTGAAGAATGGGGTATTCCTCGGAGATTGCTTCCTGCCCCTGTCGCAGAGAAATCCAAGTTTCATCGCAGAATGGGGTCATCAGGTCGGCCAGAAATTCTCGTTGTGGTTTACCGTGGTAGTTAAGGGTGCCCTTATCGGTTCCCATACGAGTGCTTTTACCACCGGCTAAGACCAGCCCTTTGAGAGGCGGTAAGCGGTTCTCTAATTCTTCTTCGATAAAAGAAGCAATCGACTCGGTATCCTTCAGCAAAAAGGTTGGTACATCTGCTGGTAAATAGGGATGCAGAAAAGGAAAGGGTTCGGAATGGCCATCCGCCAGGAGTACCATACGTACCTCCGTCAGGCGGTCTAGTTTACGCTCCAGGGAGGCTCTTTTCTTTTCGTGGACGATAACGATTTGTTGGTCCCCCATAAAATGATTTCCATTGACCAGCAGGGCATCCAAAGGTTCAAAAAGTGCTCGGTACTGCTTCTGTCCCGGTTTTTGTTGAAAACGCAACTGCTGGTACGCAATGCGATCCGTATAATGCACATTGTGGAGCAGAGGTTCCGCGGGTTCCTTATGATCTGCATCTAGATAACCAACTTTCCAGCGGTTCTGTAAGTGATTGCTAAGATCATCCACGAGTTGGTGAACAAGGCCACAGGGGGCTCCTATTATAGCCCACTCGTTTCGGTGAAAAGCCCCACCACTCGGTTTCATTAAAGCCGTATGTTTCGTATGTTTCTTCTCGCTCATATCGTTCGTTTATGGATGGGCGGCAACCCACACCTCGCCGTCTTCAAAAATTTCTTTTTTCCAGATAGGTACCGTTTCCTTCAAGGTATCGATAGCGTATTGACAGGCTTCAAAAGCGGCGGCTCGATGTGGTGTGGCCACGGCTATGATCACTGCGGTTTCACCGATAGCAAGGCTTCCAACCCGATGATGAATACTCACCTTCAGGGCATCCCAACGCGCCAAAACGGTTTTCCCTATTTTTTCCATTTCCTTGATGGCCATAGGCACATAGGATTCAAAGTCAAGCTGAACCACCTTTTTACCTTGGGTTTGATCACGTACGGTACCAACGAAGATGGTAGTTCCTCCCGCTCCAGCATGGGCTACAAACTGCTCGCAAACTTCCGTTTGTAGCGGTTGGTCCAAAACTTGAATATCTAAAAGGTTGCCGGTCTCCGCAGGGGCCATTGGTATGATATTTTAATCCGGTGAAAAGGTCTCCTAAGTCTCCCAAAACAAGGATCGTTTAACTTAAGGAAAGTTTCGAAAAATCCATGCCTCCTCTTAAGAAAAGAGTATGGGAAGATAAATTTATAGGCTCCAAAGAAATTTGGGGAAGGGACCATTCTAACCGAAAGCCCTTCAAGGGCCTAGGTAAGAATTAGGGCCTTATTTTCCTTCGATCCGGGGTCGCTTTTTTGGCTTACGTTGTTGGATATACGCCATAAAATTAGCCACAATAAGTTGATTATCAAATAGTTGATTCAAACCAAAGTTCGCCTGCTCTTCTACTCGCCTTCTGACTGCAGTCGGAAGGCGAGTAGGTAGGATGTACACGTGTAAGATTCACCAGCGAAAAGGACTTTGCCGACGGCCTTCTTTACCCTACCTTTGCACCCGGTAATTGACGGAGCAGCCAAGCCTTTT
>JBCDIO010000583.1:0-3441 GCA_038748815.1 Bacteroidota bacterium | reverse complement strand
GGTGTTCTTACCGGATGTCCATCGACGTCGAAGAACCTGAGACCGATATCGCCAACGCCGCGCCCATTTTAGGATTTCCGGCGCCTGCTTTTAGCCCCTCCATATCGGCGGTAAATCAAAAGCTAGCCAGTGCCACCAGCCGCTACCAGTAGGGGCATCTTTATCGTACATGGTAATAGCGAAACTTTGGGTTCCTTCCGGGGCATTTTCCCAATTTAGAGCCGGAGAAATATTCTCCCCCGTACAACCAAATCCGGCAAATACTTCTTTCATGGTGGCTTGTCCGCCAAGATCTGGCGTGGTGAGGGTAAAGGTCTGGCCTTGAAGCGTAAAGGTGAAAAGGGCCAGTACCGTGGATAGCGTGTATAATCGCATGAGCAACAATATTTAATGATTGAATATGCTGCAAATTGCGAAGGATTTTATGAATCCCACTTATGCTAAACGATCAATGGCTTGTTCTAGAAGGTCACTTTACCCGGAAACTTACTGGGGGCATAGCCGGTATGCTTTTTAAATTCGCCACTAAAAGCCGCCAGACTCTCGTAACCCAAATCCCAGAATATCTGGGAAGGGAGTTTTCCTTGCTGCAGCCACCGTTGGGCCTTCTGCATGCGTAGTTCGATAAAATAGCGTTGGGGACTGGTTTGAAAGACTTCTGCGAAGCGACGCTTGAAGGTCGATACGCTCATATTGCAAAGAAACGCTCGTTCTTCGTTGGTCAAGTGATGGAGATCCTGGTTGGCAATTAATTGTCGAAAGTTAAAATGAGCATTAGTAGCCAGGGCCTGTTGGAAGAAACCGTACGTTTTTTCCGGTGCGTAATCCACTAAATAAGTCAAGACCTCTCGGACCTTCGCCTCCACGAGATCTTGCGACCAATTATTTTGCCGATATAGTAGATGTAGGGATTGTTCGAAATGATCGAGATAGTTATCTCTGGGAATGAGACCGAGTCCATCGCAGATCTTTTCTGGTTGGTACTTCGTTAAAAAGGGGAGGGCGAACTCCTGCAGCCATTCGGTAGTAAAGAAAAAGAGAAAGCTCTGGTAAGGACCGGTAGTGGGTTGTCGTTCGGTCATCAAGATATTACCACCCGGCAATAGAAGTAATTGCTCGGGGGTGCCACGCAAAATTCCCTTGGGACCAATGACTTCTTTCTGCCCTTGCACAACCCAGATTAAAGCGTGCCTCGCAAATTGGACTTTCCCTTTTTGTAAAGGCTGATTAGATTGATAAAAAAGCCCATTGATAGAAGCTAATGGTGCTCCAATGATATCTTGTGGTATTTTATAGATTCTTTCGATCATATTGCAAATCTATGTTGAAATCAAAACATGGACTTTTTTTATTCTTACTCTTAGTAGGCACCAGCACTCAACTAAAGGCCCAGAGCCGTTATACGAATTTATCAAAAGCCTTGGAAAATCCGAATGAAGTAGAAGAACTGGCCCTCGGAGGCACTCGGTATCAAGTATTGCCCGATTCGTTCGCGGATTTTACGAAGCTCCGTGTGCTGACCATATCTAATGCTCCATTAAAAACACTGCCTCCTAGCCTGGGAGCCTTGCAGTCTCTGGAAAAACTTAAACTAAATAGTAACCAAATAAGCCAACTTCCCTCCGAAATTGGCCAGCTAAAGCAGTTGAAGGTTTTAAATCTTTTTCGAAATAATTTGAGTACCCTACCTACGGAAATCACCGGTTGTATCCAGCTGGAAGAACTCAATTTATACTCCAATCAGTTTTATGCCCTACCTGCTGAAATTGGGGGCTTGACCCAATTGCGAAAGCTTCAACTATTTTTTAATCGCCTAGAGAGCTTGCCAGATGAGTTGGGGATGTTGAAACACTTGGAGGAATTGATGCTTAGCAGCAACCAGATCAAAAGCCTGCCAACAACTATGGGTGGATTAGAACAATTAGCCTGGCTGGAAGCTACCGACAACCAAATCGAGTTTTTGCCGGCCTCTATTGGTGATTGCCAGAAGTTGCACACACTAAATCTCAATCGAAATGCTTTAAGTACATTACCAGCAGAAATGGGAAACATGTCGGGCCTGGTTAGCTTACAGGTGAATCAAAACCCGCTTACTTCAATACCCGAGCAGCTCACCAATTGCGAAGAACTAAAGCGATTAGAGGCGGAAGATGCGAAGATTAGTGCCTTGCCCGAGGACCTTGGGGGTTGGGAAAAGCTAGAAACGCTGAAGTTGGGTAAAAATCAACTGAAAGTATTACCCGCTTCCATTGGAAGCTGTGTGAAGCTGAATAATCTAGAGGTATACTACAACGAATTAAAAGACTTACCCGCAACAATGGCGAATCTTTCTAATCTGGAGACCCTTTCTATTGCTTATAATCAATTCGAACAGATTCCGGAAGTACTCTTTAAAATGCCACAGTTACGCACCCTGGTTTTATTGGGAAATGATTTCTCGGAAGAAGAAATTCGGGAACTACAACTGGCCCTACCAAACACACGGATTCGGTAACGAAAATCTAACTGATCTGGAAGTACACTAATGGATAATTGGTTCAATTGCACGCGAAGGCCCCAAAGAATTCGCTGAGTACGCTGAGAGTGAGTCAGAATAAGGGCTTGCCGTGATTCACAAAAAAAGGGCTGATCCTAAGACCAGCCCCCGGAAATTAGCATAATGCTATTACCTAATCTATAATTACTATGCGTTGGATGGCTCGTTGGCCCTGGGGGCCAGATAAAAGTAGGGTGTAAGTACCCGAAGTCAATCGAGTTCGATTGATTTGCCACTGCAGGCTTTGAGAGCCGGCTAACAGATTTCCTCCTGAACGTTCGGCTACTACTTGGCCGTTTAAGTCTATGAGTTGCAATCGTGTTTTTCCTTCCCAGTTTTGAATCCAAGAAATACGTAAATCACCTCTATTTGGATTGGGGAAGATCTCCAATGCTTCAATGGACTTCTCCGAAAAAAGCAGGGGTGTAACAGTGGATGGTAATTGAGGGGTACAACCTCCAGGATCTAGTACCGTAACGGTAAAAGAACAGGTTTTACTAAGTCCTTGGGCATCGACCACTTCAAAATCATTTACCGTAGTCCCAACTGGAAAGTCAGAACCACTGGGTAGGCCTTCTAATTGGTTAAGTACCGCGCCTGGGCAATTATCAATGAATCGAACGAGGTAGTTCACCGAGGCGGTACAAGTTACAGGATCGGCCAAAACAGTGATCGGCAGCGGGCAACGAATTTTAGGGGTTACTTGATCGATTATCGTAACGTTGGCGGTACAGATACTTTGATTTCCAGAATGATCAGTAACGGTGAAAACCACTTGGTTATTAGAGCCTAAGTTGGAACAATCAAAGATTGGGATATCTACAGTCAGGCTCGTAATCCCGCAGTTATCAAAAGATCCATTGTTGATTTGATTGACCTTGGTTTTGTAACGGCCCAAGCTACTG
>JBCDIO010000582.1:0-3442 GCA_038748815.1 Bacteroidota bacterium | reverse complement strand
TCAATTTTGCTATATGCCCGACTACAGACAAGCTATTGCGGCTTCTTGGCCCAACAGCATCAACGACCGGGCAGCTCAAAATGATTGGCACTGGAAACCGGCCTTCGATCTGCCGGGTATGACCCAGGATATGTTACAAAATCTGCAAGCGCACCAATTGACGACCTAATTAATCCATTATGCACCGATGTTTTTTCTGCTTGGTCCTACTGGGACTATTCAGTACAAGCAAACAGAGTATGGCTCAAGAAGCGCTCCCATCTACTAGCGATCCCGTACGGATCGCCATCGCTGGTCTAGTTCATGGACACGTTCATTGGCTCCTGGAGGCCGGTGGAGAAGAAGCTTTTTATGAAATTGTCGGTATCGCAGAAGCCAATACCGAACTGGCTCAGCGATTGCAGGAGCAATACGGTTTTTCTGGCGATTTACTGTACACCGATCTGGAGACGATGCTCGAAGAAACGAAGCCCCAGGGTGTAGTTACTTTTACCACCACCAAAGACCACGTACGCGTCGTTGAAGCTTGCGCACCACGCGGTATTCACGTGATGGTCGAAAAACCGCTAGCCACTACCCTGCGGGAAGCCCAAACCATGGGCGAACTTGCTCAAAAACACGGTATTCAACTTCTAACCAACTACGAAACGACTTGGTACCCCAGTATCCACCGGGCGTATCGGATCGTCAAAGAGCAGCGGCAAATGGGCGAAATACGGAAAATTGTTGCTCATCATGGTCACGAAGGCCCCATCGCTATTGGTGTAGAACAAGCATTCCTGGACTGGCTGATCGATCCTCAACTCAATGGAGGAGGAGCACTGATGGATTTTGGTTGTTACGGAGCAAATTTAATGACCTGGCTAATGGATGGGCAACTGCCAGAAACGGTTACTGCGGTTACGCAAACCTACCAAATGAAAAACTACCCTCAGGTAGAAGACGAAGCCACCATCATTCTTACCTACCCAGATATGCAGGGAATCATTCAGGCCTCCTGGAATTGGCCATACAACCGGAAAGATCTGGAAATTTATTGCGACGGAGGATATGTATCTAGCCTAAGTCCCATTGATATGCGGATGTATACCGATAAACACCCCACTGATCGGAAGGTACCGGCCCCAAAACTTCGGCCCCCTTCTGATGATCCCTTCCGCTATTTTTCGTCCGTGATCCGCGGTTTGATCAAACCGACTCCCGGAGATCTTTCTTCCCTAGAGAATAGTTTGGTGGTCATGGAAATTTTAGATGCGGCCCAACGGTCTGCCGCAACGGGGCAAACCGTTCGATTGAGTTTTTACAAAGTACGAATTGAAGATTAACCCAATAAAACAAGCATAATATGTTTAATAACGTAGAACCTGCTCTGCAGTCAGAACTCGCTGAGATTCGAGAAGCTGGGCTATATAAAGAAGAGCGCATTATTACCACTCCCCAGGGGGCGGAAATTAAGACGACCTCCGGCAAAGAAGTGTTGAACTTCTGTGCAAACAATTATTTGGGGCTTTCCTCCCATCCAAAGGTGATCGAAGCGGCTATTGAAGCTATTAAAGACTATGGTTTTGGCTTAAGCTCTGTGCGTTTTATCTGCGGAACGCAGGATATCCACAAAGAACTGGAAGAGAAAATCGCTGCTTTTGTTGGGGCCGAGGACGCTATTCTCTACGCCGCTGCCTTTGACGCTAATGGTGGGCTCTTCGAACCGCTTTTGGGCAAAGAAGATGCTATTATCTCCGATTCCCTCAACCACGCTTCCATTATTGATGGTATTCGCCTTTGCAAAGCAGCCCGCTACCGTTATCAAACCAACGATATGGCGGATTTGGAAGCAAAGCTACAAGAAGCTCAGGGAGCACGCCGCCGCCTCATTGCTACCGATGGAGTGTTTTCTATGGACGGAACCATCGCCCAACTAGATAAGATCTGTGACCTTGCGGATAAATACGATGCCATGGTTATGGTGGATGATTGCCATTCTACCGGTTTTGTAGGAAAAACCGGACGCGGTACCGCTGAGCATTGTGGCGTGCTGGGCCGAGTAGACATTATAACCGGAACCTTTGGAAAAGCCTTGGGCGGAGCATCCGGAGGATTCACAGCCGCCAAGAAAGAAATCGTCGACATCTTACGTCAGCGCTCCCGTCCATACCTTTTCTCCAATACCTTGGCACCATCCATTGTAGGTGCTTCGATTAAGGTACTAGACTTATTGTCTAGCTCTACATCTCTTCGGGATAAACTGGAAGATAACACTACGTATTTTCGGGATGCAATGACCGCCGCTGGATTTGATATCATCCCGGGAGAACACGCCATTGTACCCATCATGCTATACGATGCAAAGCTTTCTCAAGAGTTTGCCAATCGGCTATTGGAAGAAGGCATCTACGTTATCGGCTTCTTCTACCCGGTAGTCCCCAAAGAAAAAGCAAGAATCCGCGTTCAGCTGTCCGCTGGCCACGAACGGGAGCACCTGGAGCGAGCCGTAGCGGCCTTTACCAAAGTAGGCAAGGAGTTAGGAGTGATCTAGAAAAGCTTCATCAGAATTGCTGACCCAATGTTCGCCTTCCCCCCTTGATTCCTGGAGGGAAGGCGACTTTTTATACGACTACATTCGAACAATCGCTTTCGTTTTTTGCCGACCCAGTGCTAACTGAATACGGATATAATAAACACCCGGACTAAGGCTTCGCCCATCGTACCGGAGACGATGTTCCCCAGCCGCAAGATTTTTATCCATGAGTACTTCCAACTCATGGCCCAGCGCATTGAATACGGTCACCCGAACGCGTTCCCGCTCCGAACTAAACTGGATGTCCACAAAATCCCGGAAGGGATTCGGGCTGAGCTGTAGGTCCAGGACAGCATTCGGAATAACCTCGGTTATTTGATTCACTTGGTCACATACATCTAGAATGGGGATGTAGTCAAAGTCATCAAATAAGAGTTGCTGAACTACCTGTTCTTCTATTTCAAACCAGTCCATGAGAATGGATCCGTACACATTGCGGAAATCGTATTGCATGACCACTCCGTCTTGTGTTCCGGCTACTTCTGGAATCTCCGGACTATCTCCCAGAATCCCTGGATTAACACAACTACCCATTACCATCAGTGGAGCAGCCGTGCCATGGTCGGTTCCAAAACTACTGTTTGATAGAATGCGGCGACCGAACTCGGAGAAGGTCATAGTGACCACACGCTCTCCTAGTCCTAAGGCTTCTAAATCATTCTGGAAAGCTTCCATGGCATCGGACAAATACCGCAAAAGCTCCGAATGGATACCAGAGCTGGGATCTCCCTCTTCTACTTGGTTAGCATGGGTATCAAAACCACCCAGATTAGCCACATAAATCTTGGTTTTTAAGCCCCCGGAAATGAGTAGTGCGATGTTCTTGAGTTGTTGGGCGAGGCGGTTATCTCCGGGATAATCGACAAG
>JBCDIO010000581.1:0-3444 GCA_038748815.1 Bacteroidota bacterium | reverse complement strand
TGCCTGCCCACACTACGTTGCACGCAAAGAACGCTAAGGTTTCGCAGAGGGGACACGAAGTTCAAAGGGAAGCTCCTCTAAAACCTGAGGCTCTATGCCTAACATCACAGGTACGGAACGCGAGGATATCAGGCTTTTGCAACAGTTCTCTGCGCGCTCTGCGTTTTCCCTTCGCGAACTCTGCGTGAACCATAATTCTGTCTCTTCGAATTCACCTACCGTATCTCTCCAGATAGATAGGGAACGCTAAGGGAAGAAATAGATACAAAACGAACCCATAACACGCAGCAACCAGGGCCTCCACCGGAAGCTTACCTAAACCACTCACGCTGACGTAATCATCTCGTTTTCAGTAATTAACAATCTTTTTATTCAAGGAAATACCGAAAGAGTTTTTACATTTACGGATGATTACTAAAATGCTTGATCGACTAGCTAATCGTTCCGATTCACTCGTCGATTTCATCCACAATAGAGTCCCGCTTTCCGACGCCGATAAATCCATGGTATACCAACTCTGCAAGGTAGAAACCTTTCCACGTGGCCACCGGCTCATTCAACAAGACAGAACCGCCAATCGGATTTACTTCATCCAGCAAGGCTCCGCCAGGGCCTACTACATCCACGAAGGTAAAGACGTAACCTCCTGGATTTATCCCGAAGGTCAACTCATCACTTCCTGGACCAGCTTTTATACCCGTACGCCCTCCTACGAAAATGTGGAGCTCACCGAAGATGCGCAGGTTATGTCGCTCACCTACGAAGAATTGCAGAAGCTATACCAACAATCCCCCAAGATGCAAGAGTTCGGTCGTGTCATCGTGGAGGATCAATTGGTCTTTATCGACTATTTCTACAAAGGCTTCATGTTTATGTCCGCCAAAGAGAAATACGACCTGCTATTATCTATCTTTCCGGATGTAACCCAGCGAGTTAACCTGGGGCATATTGCTACCTTTCTCGGTATTACCCAAGGTACTCTAAGTCGGATTCGAAATCAGAAATAACTACCGGTCTACGCCCTGCTTCACAAAGCGGTGAGTAAACACTTCATTGGCCTGATTTAAAGCCTTTACAAAGTATAAACCCTCCGCCAAATAAGAAATATCAAACTGGGGGACAAAAGCGGAGCGTACGATTTCTTGCCCCGTCGCATTAGTAATTACAAATTCCCGAATATCTGCGCTGCTTTCTAAAAAGATGACCTGATCCGCCGGATTCGGGTACACCCGCAATGCTTGGTTATTTTCCCGCCATTCTTCCGTAGAAACCGGCCCGGTAATATCAAAACGCACCTCTGATAAGCCCGCACAATCTCCACCCCAGGTGTCCGTAGCCGTAATCAGCACATAACGGGTCGTAAACGCCCCAAAATCCAGGCCGGGTTCGCCCTGGTAGTCTCCCGTACCGGGAGCTACCGGCAATTCGAACGTTCCGATCTCCGTCCAATCGACGCCATTAGTCGAGCCATCAATCGTTATATGGCGCATCCCCTGATCGGTGGCTCCCTCTACGTTGTAATTCCAAAAATGACTTGTCCCTAAATGGTATAAATACCCCAAGTCGTATAACACCCAGTGGGATTCCCCACGCTCGGGATTAGGATTCGGTGCCAATTCGCAAGACACCCAGCTATCGTTGATATTGACCGAATGGCCATCTTCAATGCAGTTCTGGGCCTGGCTTAAAAGCCCACCAAAGAGGAAAAAGCCTATAAAAAATGATCGCATGATTTCTTGATTTAGACATTCATAAATCCGATAGGAGCAGTACCGCTGTTCACATCGTAGAAGTTGCCAATATTTGGGAGCACATAGCTCATGTCGCCATTCTGCACCCCAAACCACTGGGAAAGCTCCGCGAAGTACTCGTCCGTAGCAATCGTGGGCAGCATTACGGCTCCCCCCACATCATCGGCTCCGGCGAGGGCCAAAGAAGGATATTCTCCAAAGATTTGCCCTCCATTAACGGAATCGCCCATCACCATCACATTGCCTCCCCAGGCGTGGTCACTACCGTTGCCATTGGAGGTTAGAGTCCTTCCAAAATCGGACGTAGTGAAGGTGGTCACGCAGTCGGCAACACCTAGTTCTTCCAGCGCTTCCTGGAATTCGGCTAAGGCTTTACTGACCACGGCTAGCATGGTCATTTGATTATCCAGAACTCCATCGTGGTGATCCCAGCCACCAAAATTGAGGAAGAAGGTTTGGCGGTTAACATCGAGCGCATCGCGCACGGCGATCGTTTTGGCGATCATCTCCATATTCGCCGAGACCGGGTTATTGGAGAAGGAAGTACTAAGTATTGGAGCTTGACTAATCGCGGCACTAAATTCCTCGTGGTTCGACTGCGACTCGTTGATTTTATTGGTAAAAGTAGATTTGAAGATATCTTGGTATTGCTGGGCCAGAAGGCTTTCTGCCCCACTCTTAAGGGCTTGGTCAAAGGCATTGCCACCATCGAAAACATTGATCCCTACACTACCCCCGGCAGAGGCTCGAATGGCGTATTCGGTAGCGCTATTACCTACCTGGAACACATTGGTTCCGGATAGGGAGATATTCATCGAGATATTCTGATTGTTATTACCCGCTTGCAGAATGTCCGCCATGCGGCCTCCCCACCCTTTGGAAGAACGGGTTTGCGGGATTGAAGTTTGCCATTGCTGAATTTGATCGGCGTGGGAGAATAGCCCCACCGGTACCGGTACCCCACCACTCAAATACTGGGCTTTGGAGGTCGGCTCCACCAGAGTTCCTACATTGCTCAGGAAAGATAACTTACCGCTATTGAAGAGGTTTTGCACTTCTGGCATCGCGGGGTGTACCCCAAACTGCTTGCCATTGGGATCGGTAAAATTGAGCGGTAGCAACTGCCCCTGTGGGAGGGCTAAATTGGAGCGGGTATTGGCGTATTCTGAATAAAAGCCTCCATTCCGTGGCACCAGCATATTGAAGCTATCGTTTCCGCCGGCCAGGAGAATGCAAACCAGGGCTTTGTAGTCTCCGTTAACCGCACTATTTGCGCTGGTCATGCCAGCCAATGAGTTTGCCAAACCTAAATTCAAAATAGACGTCAGAAAGGTCGTGGAGCCAACGGCTGCACAAGAAGCCGTACCCAAAAATTTGCGGCGGCTCATATTTCGTTTTTTTGCCTTTTCCATTATACGTAGTAATTATTTCTGGATACTATAATCCGGTGAAATGAAAATCAAGAATAGGGCTGCTCGCATCCGTTGAACGGGACTGGAGAGACTTTCGAGTGTATTGATGATGGATGCTTTTGCATCTTCGGACAATTGTCCGCCGGTTAAAATCAAATTCAACCGTTCGACTAAAGCAGGTGCATCATCCGCCAGAAGGTATTCCTCGTCCAAATCCAAATAGAGGTAGTCCACCGGATCTAAATCGCTGAAGTTGTAGCTTGGTGCGTTGTGTACTTGCG
>JBCDIO010000580.1:0-3446 GCA_038748815.1 Bacteroidota bacterium | reverse complement strand
CTTTGTCTTCGAGGGCTTGCTCCAGTTTGCGTTGAAGACGAGGAAACTGGGCACTCGCGGTCGTTGTAAGTCCGGTCAGTAAGAAGACCAGAATACCAAGTGTAAGGAGATATTGTTTCATAAGATCAATCATTGGTAAAATTTGAAATAAGGGAAAAGAGCTAATCGAGTTTGTTGGTCTAAGTCACCGAGAGCCAGATTCGTCCATTGTGGCTACCCCGCGAACGGGGGAGTGGTAATGAATGAATATGCTATTGGAAACATTTCAATAGCGTTTCTTACAATAATTCAACGAGGATAGATAAATAGGTTTAGGCAAGTTTAGTACTTGTGCCTATGGACCACTATTAGCATAGAGTCCACAGGGGGGCATATTTCCTAAACAAAGGTAGGGAAAGGAAAAATAAAAGGGGAGGATTTTGTATCGCTGTTTATTTGATCCAAATGGTTTTTATATTGGTAAACTCCCGGATGCCGTAGTGGGAAAGCTCGCGGCCGTAGCCACTGATCTTAATGCCACCAAAGGGCAGGCGCGGGTCTGATTTGACTAATCCATTGACAAAACTGGAACCGGCTTCTAATTCTTCGACGGCAATGCGTTCTCCTCGTTGCACATCGCGGGTGAATACTGCTGAGCCGAGTCCAAAAGAGGAGTCGTTGGCTATCCGGATCGCTTCTTGTTCTGTAGCTACTTTGATGATGGCGGCAACTGGCCCGAAAAGCTCTTCTTCATAGGCCGGCATCCCGGGCTTCACTTGGGTCAGAATAGTTGGGGGATAAAAAGCACCGGGGCCATTGGGTATTTCTCCTCCAAGGATACAAACGGCTCCCGCTTTGATGCTTTTTTGGACTTGATCATGTAGCTCGTCCCGTAGATCTATTCTGGCCATTGGTCCAACAGTGGTATCTTCTTGGAAAGGATCCCCGAGCTTAGCGTCCTGCATTTTGTGTAAAAACTTTTCCAGAAAGTCGTTGTAGACGGATTCCAAGACTATAAAGCGCTTAGCACCAATGCAGCTTTGCCCAGAATTGAGTAATCGGCTCTGTGCACAAACGGTAGCGGCAAGTTCTAGGTCCGCATCTTCCAAGATTAGATATGCATCGCTACCTCCTAACTCTAGTACGGTTTTCTTGATCTGTTGACCGGCCTTGCTGGCTACCGCTTTCCCAGCGGGTTCGCTCCCAGTGAGCGTGGCGGCCTTGACGGCGGGGTGGTCAATAACACTTTTTACCTGGTCTGAGCCAATCATTAGGGTTGTAAAGGCCCCTTGGGGAAAGCCTGCATCGCAGAATACTTCCTCGATGGCGAGTGCACAAGCGGGCACATTCGATGCGTGCTTCAATAGTCCGACGTTTCCAGCCATTAAGGCTGGGGCAGCAAAGCGAAACACTTGCCAATAGGGGAAATTCCAGGGCATAACGGCTAAGACTACGCCGAGGGGGGCGTAGTGTACAAAGCTCTTAGAGGCGTCCGTTTCAACCGATTCAGGTGCTAGGAAAGCGGAAGCGTATTCTGCGTAATACTCACAGACCCAGGCACATTTTTCAATTTCCGCGTAGCTCTGCTGCAGTGGTTTGCCCATTTCGAGGGTAGCCAGCCGCCCGTAATGTTCTTTGCGTTCGCGTAGAATATTTGCGGCTTTCCTCATTCGATCGCCCCGGTCGGCAAAATCCGTTTTTCGCCAGTTGGTGTAACAATGTTGGGCCTGTCTAATAGCGGTATGGAGGTCAGAGTTTGAGTGTGTAGGGTAGGTTTTGATAACTTCTCCGGTCGAGGGGTTCAAGGATTGTATAGTCATGATGGTGGATTCTATCGTTCGTCGGTGCTTTGATCAAAAGATAGATAATTTGTTTGGGAGGGGCTATAATGTATGAGACAAAAAACGGGCCTGCCTCCATCTGGAAGCAGGCTTTATTCTGACACCGGAAAACCCGCCGTAATGGCCCTCTTGATTCCGGCGCAGAATTTCTTCAAGGGCTGGGTAATCGTCACCCACTGCAGAGATTAGTCGTTCGCACTCTCTTCGGTTGAAGTGACGCTCGTTAGTAGGTCTGTGTAAAGTGGTGGCAGTAATTAATGGATCAGCTTAGAGTCGGTACTTGGTCAGGTATTGACCAGAGGCATATCGGCTGGCTATTTGGAAAGGCAAGAAAGTAGGGGCTTTTTATACTCATTGGGTAAAACTGAATTTTGATCAATGCATTGATCAAAAGGAATCGTACTTGGTTTTTTGAGGGTGTGTTTCAGGGAAAAAGAACTCACCAATGCAAAGGTAACAAGGGCCTTGCTAGTGGATCGGTATAAAAGGGACATTTTCCCAAGGAAATTAATCCTCCTTCCATCTTGTTTGATCCACGAAAGGATGCTTGGCTTTAAGGAACGCTGTTGGGGAGCTTCCTGTGTACTTTCTGAACTGTCGTCCGAAGTGGGAGACATCTTTATATCCAGCCTGAAGGGCGGTTTGAGAAAAAGATTGTTGGGGATTTCGATCTAGTTGATTTATTGATCAGGTGAATCGAAGCATGGATTCGTATTTTTTGGGATTGATTCCTAGGTTGTTCTGGATGAGTCTTTGCATGTGTTTTGGACTTTTACACAGTTCTTGCTGTGCAAAACGATTAAGCTGAAACTCATCATTTAGGAACAACTGGGGGAGTCTGTCCAGAAAGCGATCTGTGAAATCGTAGTTCGGGTCCATTTTGCCAAGCTTTTTTAAAAAGATTTATTCGGGGAGGCGAAGTCGCTGGGGAGCGTTTTGCGTTTCCCAAAGTTGTTCATGTGATTAACGACTTCGTCCATTGGGAGTGTGAAAAAATGCCGAAACTGGCCTGACCGGAAAATGACACCAATCATATGAAAGGGCCACTGATAAGTGGCTTTATATACTTCTGGACATAGCCCATTTTAAGAGGGTAGGGCTTTTGGCCTGTAGGTTCCATGAGGATGAACTCACTGGGATTACCAGTAAGCCGAAAGATAGTGCCGCGGCCTAGTAAAGGAGGACCATTTCAATGGTTGCAGACAGTGTTTGGGGAACATACTGTAACTCTCTGTTCAGTGAATATACGGGGCGAGGGTGATAGAGGGTGGGTATTCTCTAAACAGCATATGTTAACTCGTGCTTGAGGCAGCGTATGTGTTGTTATTCCAACAAGGCGGTGTTAAATTAAGGTATGGGAAATGCGAATGAGTCGTAAGTTTGGGGAACGGTGTGAAATAGAATGATTGGCCTTTGAAATGATAAATGAGTGGAAGTAGTAGCCTTGGGAATTTGATCGTTGGAGGTAAGAATATGGCTTCGTTTTTTTCGAATGGGATGTTAGGATTCTTTTCCGGGGTTGATTTTTTAAATGAATGTAAATCAATTAATTAGACTTTAGATGGGCGGTTTTTTTCGCCTGTAAGCAAACTCGCCTTCCGACTGCAGTCGGAAGGCGAGTTTGCT
>JBCDIO010000579.1:0-3448 GCA_038748815.1 Bacteroidota bacterium | reverse complement strand
GGGGAACGTGGCAGCCACCGTCCATCAACTGTAAAACCTTGCGCTCTACATTGGTACAGGATGCTACATTAGAGTGGTGTAACAAGCGTACCATTCTTCGGGTCTTTTTGTCTTCTACCCGGGTTTGAAAGGCGAGGACCCCCTGGGCGGGTGCCGGTACAAATTCTTTTACATTCAGGGGGAGAACCTTTAGATCGGAAAGGTCCATTTCCAATCGCTTTAGACCGGCTGCTGCCAGAATGATTGCGTCGTATTTTCCGTCGCGTAGTTTTTGTACGCGGGTTGGCACGTTACCTCGCAGTTCTTGAATATCTACGTCTGGGCGGTAGTGTAGCATCTGTGCATTACGACGAGCCGAAGAGGTACCGACGATGCCACCTTCGGCTACCTGGAAAATCTTTTGCTCCGTTTTTTCCGCTCGGATCAAAAGCCAATCCGCCGGATCGTACCGTTCGCTGACCGCCGTAAGGACCAGGCCTTCTGGGTTTTGAGTGGGCAGATCTTTCATGGAGTGTACCGCCAGGTCTACTTCCTCTTGCAGCAGGGCGTCTTCAATTTCTTTGGTAAAGAAACCTTTCCCTTCTAATTTGCCAAAGGGAAGGTCTTGTATCCGATCCCCCTGGGTTTTTATCACCACAATTTCGGTGCTGGCTCCTAAGTCCTGCAACGCGTTGGCCGTGAAGTTTGCTTGCCAAAGGGCAAGTTTACTGCCACGGGTTCCGATACGAATGTGGTTTTCTGATTGCGTAGACATATTTATTTATTTTTTTGGCCGGTCAAAACCTGCGCAAAAGTAGCTAAAAAATAGAGGAATTATTAGGATTGCTTACCCCGCTCTTTCGGTAACAGGGAGCGTAAAACTTTTAATTAATTGAACGATTATTCTACCTTTGCCCCATGCAAATTACTGCTCAACAAGTCGCTCAATTAATCGGTGGGACAGTAGAAGGCGATGAATCGATTGTCATTCACGGACCTGCTAAGATCGAAGAAGGAAAACCAGGAACCTTAACCTTTCTGGCCAATCCGAAATACGAATCCTATTTATACACCACACAGGCGTCGGTGGTTTTGGTCGCCAGCGACTTTGTCCCTCAGCAAAATGTTCAGCCTACGCTAATTAGGGTGACCGATGTATACGGAGCAATTACTAAGTTATTAGAGCAATTCGGCCAGCAGCAAGAAGAACACAATCGGACCGTCTCTCCACTTGCTTTTGTGCACGAAGATGTACGTTTGGAAACCGGCGTGGGAGTAGGGGCTTTTTCCGTTGTTGAAAAGGGGGTAAGTGTTGGCGCAGGGACCCGTATTGACGCCCAGGTATACGTGGGGGCCGGTGTAGAGATTGGAGCTAATGTGACTATTTACCCAGGGGTTAAGATATATCGAGGTTGTAAAATAGCAGATCACTGTATTATTCATTCTAATGCGGTTATTGGTAGTGATGGCTTTGGCTTTGCTCCACAGGAAGACGGTACATATAAGAAGGTACCCCAGTTGGGTAATGTCATTCTGGAAGAAAGTGTCGAAATCGGAGCCAATGCGGTAGTCGATCGGGCAACCATGGGATCAACGGTCATTCGCAAAGGTGCTAAAATTGATAATCTAGTACAGATTGCCCACAATGTCGACGTTGGCTCCAATACAGTTATCGCCGCCCAGGCGGGTATTGCCGGGAGTACTAAGATTGGGCAGAATGTACAGATTGGTGGCCAAGCCGGATTCGTTGGGCATATAAAGGTAGCGGACGGTGTTCGTGTCCAGGCGCAAAGTGGAGTTGCCCGAAATGTCAAAAAAGAAGGAACGGCTTTGTATGGATCACCAGCCTTGGGGTACAACGAATATCTCAAAGCCTACAGTGTTTTTAAAAATCTTCCCGCTATTTACCGGCAGCTTAACGAACTGCAAAAGAGAGTCCAGGAACTAGAATCTGATCAGAAGTAATCGCTTCTTTCGATAATAATTAATAATGGCACGCAACGTGCCTATGCCTATGAATCAGCACACCATTAAAACATCCGTTTCGGTTTCAGGGGTTGGATTACATACTGGTAAAAAAGTCAATATGACGTTTTTACCTGCGGCCACGAATCATGGAATTCGCTTTAAGCGGATTGACTTGGAAGCTCAACCAGTTATCAAAGCAGAAGTCAATAGTGTGATTTCTACCAATCGGGGAACCACGATCAAACGCGGTGATGCACAAATTAGTACGATCGAGCATACGCTATCTGCTCTACGGGGTTTGGGGATTGATAATGCGCTCATCGAAATCGATGGCCCTGAAGTACCCATCATGGACGGTAGTGCCATGCCTTTTGTGAAGGTGTTGCAGGAAGCGGGGGTAGAAGAACAGGAAGAGGCCCGAGAATTCTTCGAAATTACTGAAGCCATTTCCTACCGGGATGAAGTTACCGGTACCGAATTGTTAGCACTACCTGCAGATGATTTTCAGGTGACAGCTATGATCGATTTCAATTCACCCATTCTGGGACAACAATATGCGTCTCTCGAAAAAATGGATGATTATATTGCGGAGATTGCCCCTTGCCGCACCTTTGTCTTTCTCCATGAGTTAGAGATGCTTATTAATCAAAACCTAATCAAAGGAGGAGATTTAGACAATGCGATTGTTATCGTAGATCGAGTGGTGAGCCAGGAAGAGCTAGACCGTCTAGCGGAGGTGTTGGGGCGTCCGCGTATGACGGTCGATTCGGAAGGTATTTTAAATACCACGGAGTTGCACTTTAAGAATGAGCCAGCCCGTCATAAACTGCTTGACGTAGTGGGAGATATGGCGCTCTTGGGCGTTCCCATTAAGGGACGGATCGTTGCGACTAAACCGGGCCATACGGCTAATGTGGAATTTGTGAAAATTCTGAAAGTACACTACCAAGAACAACGAAAGCTTCGCGGAAAGCCTAAGTACGATCCTACGATGGAGCCCGTTATTGATATTTTTGAAATCATGCGGATGCTGCCCCATCGTTATCCTTTCTTACTGGTCGATAAGATCATTGAAATATCCGAAAAACACGTTGTAGGTATTAAGAATGTAACGATGAACGAGTCTTTCTTTCAGGGGCATTTTCCCGGAAATCCTGTGTTTCCTGGAGTCTTGCAAGTGGAAGCACTCGCTCAAACGGGAGGAATTCTTGCTTTGTCATTACAAGAGGATTCAGAAGGGTGGGATACCTATTTTTTGAAGGTGGACAATACGAAGTTTAAAGCCATGGTACGCCCAGGGGATACGCTCATTTTGAAAATGGAATTGATGTCTCCTATCCGTCGAGGTATCGTGCAAATGTACGGTACCGCCTACGTGGGGAACAAAATCGTTTCAGAGGGAGAGTTGACCGCTCAGATCGTCAAACGAAGTACTCTGTAGTTTTTAGTTAGGACCCCTTCAACCACATCCGTTTTATACAGTGGCAGTGAATCTTAATTG
>JBCDIO010000578.1:0-3448 GCA_038748815.1 Bacteroidota bacterium | reverse complement strand
CCGGAATTCCGCCTTTGTATAGCTTGACATCTTTCAGGGCATCGGAATTGAAGACCGAGAAAAACCCAAGCAGGTGGGAAGCATTATAGACGGGCGCTTCATCGAGTAGAATGAAATTCTGGTCTTGGTCTCCACCCCGCACAAAAAAGCCGGAGTTCCCGTCTCCTCCGGAGCTAACGCCGGGTAAGAGCTGAATTGTTTTGAGCACATCCTGCTCACCAAAGATGACAGGCACTAATTTGGCTTCCTTCATATCGAGCGTTGCGGTACTCATCTCGGTACTCCGCAATTCGGTTTCCGTTTGCGAAGAGGTGACTACGACTTCTTCTAATAGGGTTCCGGATGATAATTCGAGGTCAATGCGTTGGTCGGCTTGTAGTTCGACCGTTTTTAGTTGGCTTTCGTAGCCTACGTAGCTGTAAACCACTTCGTAGTTACCAGCGGGTAAGGTCAGGGAATAAAATCCGTATTCATTCGTCGTAACGCCTGCGCTAATGCTAGGTACCGCCACGGTGGCGTATAATAGTTCTTCGCCGGTTTCCATATCGGTCAAGTAACCACTGATCGTAAAATCCTGGGCTTGCGCTACCCCGGTAAACAGGCAAAGACAGATCAGGAAACTCCATTTTGAGTGAAACATAAGATTAGTATTGGATGAATATATGGGGTAATCATCACTCGATTACGACTGCAATTTGGGTGAAAAAAGCCCCCCAAATTGGCCCGATCAACGAATCTGGAGTCTGGCTCAACGAAGCCTAAAAACGGCTCAACTACCAAAAATGAAAGTTTGCGAAAAGGGCCGTTACTTTGTAGTATGTTCAAATTATCCAATCCAATGCACCGCGCCGGGGCGCAATCCCTGTTCTGGTTCTTGATGACCCTCTTGGTTGTTTGGCCAGCTCTGATGGAACGATCAGAATCAATATTTGCCCTGCGGAGCGTTATTATACTAGTCTTACAGCTGATTTTGATTTGGCTGAATGTGATGGTCTTATTTCCTAAGCTTTTTCTCGCCCAGAAGCGAGTTACCTATTTTACGGTACTCATATCCATCATTGTCCTATTGGGCCTGGCCCTTTTGCCAACATCCGTGGAAGTAATCTTAACCATAGGGCCGGATCAGCGAGAAATGACGCCTCCACTTCCCGTTCGTTTCGGCAGTTTTGCTTTCCCACTCCTCTTTACCATGGCCATATCTATTACCATCGAATTTTTTGAGATCGCACAAACTCGAGTGCGGGAAAATGCCCTTTTGGCCCAAGAACAATTAGAAACGGAACTTAAATTCTTGCGAAATCAGATTAATCCACATTTTCTGTTCAATGCCCTGAATAACATCTACAGTCTTTCGATGATGCAGTCCGAAAAGACACCAGATAGTATTGCGCAGCTCTCGGATATACTGCGCTACGTGATCTACGACAGTGAACGACAAACCGTTCCTTTGCGCAAAGAGATCGATTACATTCAGGATTACATCAACCTATTTCAATTGAAGAAAAACGGTGGACTCAATATACAGATGGAAGTGCCGGCTAATCTACAGGACCAACAGGTACCACCCATTCTTTTTATCCCTTTTATTGAGAATGCGCTCAAGCACAGTAACATTGAGCAAGGGGATACTGCTTGGGTAAAAATCCAATGGGAACAAAACGAAAAACAACTTGATTTCTGGGTAGCTAACAGCGTCCCCAGTACGCCTCTCGCTAAGGACGAAACCGGAGGAGTGGGCTTGAAGAATGTGCAGCGTCGTTTGGAGCTCTTATTTCCCGAGTGTCATAATTTGGATATCAACCAAGTGCAAGAAGTATTTACCGTTCATTTAAGTCTTGACCTAGCATGAGAAAATCACCTATTCGTTGCGTTATTGTCGATGATGAAGATCCGGCTCGGGCCTTATTAGCCAACTATGTAGAACGGGTGGACTATCTGGAACTGGTGGCTTCTTTGTCGAACCCTTTAGAGCTCTATCCCATTCTACGGGAAGAAAAAGTAGACCTCCTTTTCCTCGATATTCAAATGCCTCAAATCAAGGGCACTGATCTTTTTGGCACCTTGGACCCTAAGCCCCAGGTCGTTTTCACCACCGCCTATTCCGAATATGCTTTAGAAAGTTACGACCTACAGGCAGCTGATTATCTATTGAAACCGATTCGCTTTGAGCGATTCATGAAAGCGGTGCAGCGTATCGAGCAATTAATTCCCCAAACGGAGCAAGAAGCAAGTGATTCTACCTTGGTCATTAAGTCGGGGTATGACCTGCACCGGGTGCCCTTAGAATCCATTTTATACATCGAGGGTATGAAGGAATACGTGGCCTTTCACACCGCGGAGCGACGCATTATGAGCCTCCAATCCCTTAAGGCTTTGGAGGGGCAATTACCTGCGGATCAATTTATGCGGGTCCATCGTTCTTACATTGTGCAAAAGCAGCACGTAGCCTCTATGGTTAATCGCAAGATCATTATTCGAGATCGGGAGATTCCGATCGGAGAGAGTTATTGGGACCGGGTGCAGGAAGCCTTATTCTAAAGATAAAGCTAACGAAAGAAACAGAATATGGTCTGTGTTATCCTTTCTAGTTTTCTGCACAGCCTACAAACGACCTTTTACTTTCGCTCCTCCTCCAAAATTCGAGCGGCATTATTATTATTTGGGTTGAGATCCAGAGACTTTTGGTACGCAGCAAAAGCTTCTTCCTTCTTTCCCATTTTTAGCAAACACTCTCCGTAGCTATCGTAGGTGTTAAAAGCCTCGGGATACAATTCAGTGTTTAGCCTGAAAATTTTCAGCGCATCAACATCTTTTTCCAAACCCATTAGTTGATACCCGAAATTATTAAGGCCCATTTCGGATAGGTTGTACTTGGAGGTTTGTAAATCTTCTTTGGGAATCAATTGAAGCATACTATCGACCGTGACCCCTGATTGGAAAAGCTCCATCAACGAAGTTGTATTCATCAAACGCTCTTTTTCTAATTGTTGAGCCAATGTTTCCACTCCATATTCTAGGCGTTCCTCGTCCGTCACTTGCGTAGTATCGATTTTATAGCGATACCAGGGCTCACCTATATCGTTACGTCGAAATTGAGTGCCATAGATCTGCGGTAAATCCCTTCTCATAAGATCGCGGTCAATCGCTGCAGCAAGTAGCCATTTATCCCGAGTAGAATCTAATTCAATGGCTTTACGCATCATCGCTACGGCCAATCTCGAGGCGGTCGTATCCTGACCGTGCTGAAAGATGATCGCTGCATTGGCATAATCTTCGGCCGTTCTAACGACTCCTTCTTTTAGCATTTCAGTGACGCGCTTTTGTCGTTCTTCATCCCGGTTATTTACGATGACCCAGTCAATTTTTTCGGGCTCTCGATCGGCTTGATCTGCTTCCGCAAGCGCTTTGAGTTCTTCATTATCCGTTACGGTTTTAGGCTCTTCGTTTT
>JBCDIO010000577.1:0-3456 GCA_038748815.1 Bacteroidota bacterium | reverse complement strand
GATCATTATTGACAAAATCACCGGTTAGCCAATAGTACTTTTGGCCCCGCGGATCGGTCGCTTCGTGGAATTTTTCCACCCAGCGGGCTTCGGCTTGCCGACAAAGGCGGATCCCTTTGATCTCCTCGGCGGGCAATTTAGGAATGTTGACATTGAGTAATCGACAATCTCCTAAACCATTTTTTAGCACATCTTCCATGATTTGCCGTACGTAAGGACGACAGACATCGAAATTGGCTTCCCAGGAATAATCCAGAAAAGAAAAACCAATAGAGTCCACGCCTTCCAGAGAAGCTTCCATGGCGGCTGACATCGTTCCCGAATACAGAATATTGACGGAAACATTGGAGCCGTGATTGATACCGGAAACGCAGAGATCAAACGGCTGGCCTTTCATGACCACATTCTGGGCCAACTTGACACTATCTACCGGTGTGCCACTACATTCGAAAGCCAGAATATCACCAAAGTGTTTCACGGGCTTGAGTCGAATGGGGGAAGAAATAGTGATGGCGTGTCCTTGTCCACTTTGGGGAGAATCAGGAGCTACCACGACGACTTCTCCCAGTTTGGATGCTTCTTCGATCAGCACCCGAATACCGGGAGCGCTTACACCATCATCGTTGGTTACTAAAATGCGGGGTCGAGCCATAGTAAGTCGTTGGATGTAGGCTTTAATTAGGGCGTATTTTGCAACAATTGGGACGCTTGTGAGTTGCTTATGTAACCCTGAATTACTCCAAAAACGAGTCCTAACAAAAGCACTATATTTATAAAAGAACGGATTCGGGCAGCAAAGTTACCAATCTTGACACTTTATTTACTGGATTGCCAACCCGAAAAGTGTTTCCTTGTTATAAATTGCACAACTTGAATTAGTTGTGAGACCGCTTTTATCGAAATTCAACTTTTATGCAAAAAATAGGGGTTCTTATTGTCAATCTAGGTACGCCCGATGACCCAAGTCGAGGCGCGGTATACCGGTACTTAAAGGAGTTTCTAACCGACCGCCGTGTGATTGATATTCCCTGGCTTCCTCGAAACTTACTCGTTCGGGGTATCATTGCTCCGTTCCGCTCGGGGTCTTCCGCAAAATTGTACCAGCGGCTCTGGACCCCCGAAGGTTCTCCTCTAAAAATTTATGGAGAAGAACTAGCGGCCGGGGTGCAGGACCACCTTGGGGATCCTTTTGTGGTAGAATTAGCCATGCGCTACCAAAGCCCTTCGATTAAGAACGGTATCGAGCGACTCATCGAACAGAATGTCTCCGAGATCATCGTTTTTCCTTTATTTCCTCAGTACGCATCGGCAACCACCGGGTCTGTCCATGATAAAGTCATGGAAATTCTCCGAAAAAAAGACAGCATACCGGGTGTTCGAATGGTGAACTCCTACTACGATTA
The DNA here is from genome assembly GCA_038748815.1 of Bacteroidota bacterium. GTDB lineage: Bacteria > Bacteroidota > Bacteroidia > Chitinophagales > Saprospiraceae > JBCDIO01. The sequence continues at coordinate 2,053 of JBCDIO010000577.1, read as the reverse complement.
CGAGCCAATGATCGAGGTCTTCGCACAAAATGCGGAGCAATTTGATCTCCACAGCTACGATCATATTCTATTTAGTTATCACGGTATTCCCCAGCGGCAACTGCGGAAGGCCGATACCAATGATCATTGTTTGAAGGCCGAAAATTGCTGCCAGAATTTCGGGCCGCATAATCAGTTTTGTTATTCGGCACAGTGTCATGCAACGACCCGAGCCATTGCCAAGCGGTTAAATCTGACCGCCGACCAATACAGTACAACCTTTCAATCTCGTTTGGGGCCGGACCCTTGGACGCAGCCCTACACCATTAAAACGATTGAGCATTGGGCCGAAAAAGGCGCAAAAAGACTCCTGGTCTTTAGCCCGGCTTTCGTGTCAGACTGCTTGGAAACAACTATTGAGATTGGCTTTGAGTACCAAGAAGAATTCGAAGAAATGGGCGGTGAGCACATTGATCTGGTGCCTAGCCTCAATGGGCATCCACTTTGGATCAAAGGGGTTGCCGATCTAATTCGTCAGCAAGTGCTACCCACGCCAGGGCAAACGTTCTCGACGCCGGTGCTTCCAAGTCGGACCGACAATGCACCGCTCTATGCACCGGGTTCCAATAGTGGCGTCTCCGAAAAAACGGCAGAGCGGGAACGCAGTGAATCTACCTCGTAGAGTAGTAGAATATACTTCGATATAAAAAGCGGCTGCTTCAATACCTTTTGAAACAGCCGCTTTTGCGTAAATGCTTGTTTTAGTACTTAGTTCACAAAGTATTTAGTTAACTGCCTGAATTATTGGGCTTAATGGAAACGGTACGTGGAACTAAAGGAATGTCCGCACTCAAGCTTGGTTTAGCGGCTGCCTTGGCTTGGGGCACTACTGCCTCCTCTGGGGTTTTAGGATTTCTTCGGTCGAGGTAGAGCACCGCTCCAATCGCAGTGATACCCGTCATTAACCAAGCAATATCGACACTAGCCACGTGGTACCAGGCCTGTGGTAAAGTAACCCAAATCCAATCACCGGTAGCTAAACCATTAATAACCGGGATTAGCAACGCGAGTAGCCCGCCGATCAATAAATAATTCCGATTGATTCGCGCGTATTGATCCCAGAATAAGCCGAGAATAATCAATACCAGCCAGCTACCAAAGAAGATTCCATTGACAACCAGGGCTCGACCATCCCAATCCATAGGGATTAATTTATTCGCCACAAAGATCGTTGCGGTTGCCGGAAACAGTCCTAAGCAAACGGCTAAGTTTGCTTTGGTCACTCGATGGTGGAACCGTCGTTGCTTATCGGTATACGTTCGTTTATTACGTGCCGCTTGCCACAAGAGGACCCCACTAATAAGCATAAAGCAGGTCAACATAGCGAGTATGAAATAGATGATTCGTAGGCCTACACCTCCGTAGGTGGCAAAGTGTAGCCGACCAATCGTACTGATGACCGAATCGGTGTACTTACCGCCGCCCGGCGGGTTCTCAAACAGAATTTCTTCGGTATGTACCCGGTAGATGATTTCTCCCGTTCCAAGAACGGTCCGTTCGTCATCAAAATAGAGACTCATGGTCCCATCTTCCCGTCCATAATTTCGGAAACGGACATTTCGTAAATGAACCTCTTCTGGAAATCGATCCTTGGCAGCAGCGATTAATCCATCTACCTTGGTATAGTCAACAACCTCTGAAGAATCAGAATAGGTGAGGGCAGCGGAGGGTTGAACAGCCGCAATAATCTTTTGTTGATCTCCCCCGAATAGAATGAGGGCGGAAGGAATAAGCAGCAGAATCAGAATGCCGTAGAAGGCACCCGTTACGGCGTACACGATTTGAAAAGGCAAGCCAATCATTCCGAGTACCGTATGCGCATTCGTCCAAATTTGCTTCCAAGACGGTTTTACGGTAAAGGCATAGAATTTATCGACGATATTTCGCCAATGCACAATGACCCCAGTTACCGTTGCAAAGAGGAAGAACAAAGCCGTAAGCCCCGATAAGTAAAGACCAACTACCGGGATCTGCCCAAAATAATGAAGTCGATATAAAGTATTCCCCACCGTGG
>JBCDIO010000576.1:0-3456 GCA_038748815.1 Bacteroidota bacterium | reverse complement strand
TAGACAATCACTTAATTTCACGATTACAAGAATTGGCTCGCCTCGACCTATCCATCGAGGACCAGGAAAAACTCAAAGGAGACTTGGAAGCCATTTTAGCTATGTTTGAAAAGCTCGGAGAAATTGATACCGAGCATATTGAACCTCTTCGCCACCTCACCGACGCGGTACATCGCCTGCGTCCGGATGAAGTGCGAGAAGAACTGAGCCCAGAAGAGGCACTCAAAAACGCCCCGGAAGCGGAAAATCAGTTTTTTCGAGTTCCGAAAGTATTAGATAGCCCTTCGGATTCTAATAAACAATAAGCGAAAACGTATGGACCCCGTCATTGCGATCAAAGACTTAAAGAAAACCTACATCATGGGGAGTACCGTGGTGAACGCCCTGCAATCCGTCAGTTTAGATATTCACCAGAATGAATTTGTGGCCTTAATGGGGCCTTCGGGTTCGGGAAAGTCTACGCTTATGAATTTACTGGGTTGCTTAGATACTCCTACTGCCGGAACTTACATACTCAAGGGAGAGAGTGTTGGAGAGATGGTTGACGACGAACTAGCCGATATTCGCAATAAAGAAATTGGCTTTGTTTTTCAAACTTTCAACTTGTTACCTAGACTTTCTGCCCTGGAAAATGTGGCCTTACCGCTCGTTTATGGCGGGGTGAGTAAGCGGGAACGAGAAGAACGCGCCCAGACCGTTCTCGAACAAGTGGGCCTCGGGGATCGGGTCGATCATAAGCCCAATGAATTATCCGGGGGGCAACGCCAGCGGGTAGCTATCGCTCGGGCTTTGGTCAACAATCCATCTATCATTTTGGCCGATGAACCAACGGGTAACCTCGACACCAAGACATCCATCGAGATTATGGCTATTCTGGAGCAAATTCACGCGGCTGGTAATACTATCATTTTGGTAACCCACGAACCAGATATTGCTGAACATGCACACCGTATTATTCGTTTAAGAGACGGACTGGTAGAAAAGGATGTACTCAACGACCAGGTGGTCACTACCGACAATCCAGACCACCGGTACAATCAATCATAAATGGCCTTTAAGATTTACACAAAAATGGGAGACAAAGGCACCACCGCTTTGTTTGGTGGCCGCCGGGTGTCAAAGTCCCATTTGCGGATCGATTCCTACGGAACCGTCGATGAGCTAAATTCTTACATCGGTCTCGTACGAGACCTAAGCCCCGGAGAAACAGAACGTTCGGTGCTTTTTGATATTCAAAACCGCTTATTCAATTTAGGCGCTAGCCTGGCAAGTGATCCAGAAAAATCTATGACGACTCCCGATGTACAGGTGGTTGATCTGGAGCAATTAGAACAGGAGATCGACCGAATGAACGAGTCTCTACCCGCTTTAAAGAATTTTATCTTACCCGGTGGACATCCCACAGTTTCTCACATCCACGTAGCCCGCACCATTTGTCGACGGGCCGAGCGATTGGTGGTCGCCTTACAAGAGACAGAACCCGTAGAAGGGATCATTATTCAATACCTAAATCGCTTATCGGATTATTTGTTTGTTTTAGGGCGCTATGTAGGAAAGGAATTACAAGCGGCAGAAGTCGTTTGGGCCCCCCGAGGCTAAGGGATGGGGAATTAATAACGGTCCAAAATTGGAGTAGATTATTTTGTGCCTGAACGAAGAAGAAAACGCAGGCGATGCAGCGCATCGGTGAGGCTTTCTGATGAAGTACAGGTGCAAAAGAAGCAGTCCGGATCGACTACTTATTGTTTACGCACCCCTAAGCAATCTGGACTCCTCATTGGTAATCGTCATCGAAGGGTTAATTCTTAGGTTGTATTTTCGTGCTTTGAAAACACCTAAAGGTCTGCCGTGTTGTACCAGCAGACTTAAAAACAAAAGCACTATGCGTACATTAATTTTGGCCCTGGCTTTGGCGCTTTCATTGATCAGTTGTGGCGACCAATCCACCCCTAAACAAGAACCCTCCACTACCGCGGCAAGTTCCTCCGAGCCTCAAGAACAAGATCCAAATTTGGCGAAGATCGTTCTAGAAGCAGGGGACAATATGCAGTTCAATACGAAAGAAATTCGAGTGAAGGAAGGACAAAAGGTCGAACTGAAATTGACCCACACCGGTAAAATGACCAAGCTTTCGATGGGGCATAATTTCGTATTACTCGATAAAGGCACTAATCTAAACGAATTTGCCGTAGCCGCTATTGAAGCAAAGGATAACGACTACATCCCGAAGACGGATAACATTCTGGTCCACACCAAAATGCTGGGTGGGGGCGAATCGGATACGATCATTTTCGACGCTCCGGCCGCCGGGACTTATCAGTTCGTCTGTAGCTACCCTGGGCACGTAGCACTAATGGTTGGGAAATTTATCGTTTCCTAAGTACAAAGTGCCCGGAGCGAAAGTTACATCATTCCAAAAGAGCAGATGCTCTAAAGTTGAACCATTCTCCGGGCACTTTACTATCTTTGAATTTAGCCCATAAACCCGGGCCTACGTACTATGACTGAAAACAAGACCTTTATTCAACGCCTCCGGCAATTGCCTGACTTGGCAAAATATAGCCTATTTTTTTTGGCCGCCGTTGCCATCGCTCTTCTTTGCCCCGACGAGGTTCGATTTGGCTTTGATTACGAACCGGGTGCCACCTGGCGGCACGCCGATCTACTTGCTCCCGCTGACGTTCCCTTACTCAAGTTTTCCGAAGACGTAGAAGCGGAAAAAAATCGAATCGAAGCAGACTTCTTCCCGTATTATGTCCAGGAATCGACCGTCGCTAAATCGCAAAAGCAGGCATTCGCCGAAGCATTCCAAAAGCAACTGGAGCAAAGTGGACAACAGTTTCCAGATGTTCGTCGCAATAGTAAACGCTATTTGCAGTATAGTCTTGGACTCTTAGATCGGATCTACAATCGAGGCGTACTCCAACTGGATTCGAAGCACCAAAGCCGGGCCAATGAGCTGGTCATCAATATTTTGCGGGGAAATGCCACTACCAAGCAATCCGTACAAAGCTTATTGACCACCGCCTCGGCTCAGGAGTTAATTACGGATTCCTTACCGTACTCCCGACTCTACGAAGCCGAGTTTCTTCTACCCATTTTACCCCAATACATTCAAGCTAATGTGCGCTACAACGACTCTATCAGCCAACGCTTTTTACAGGAAGAACTGGCTAGCATCATGCAGAGCAACGGCATTATGGAGCAAGGAGAAGTGATTGTGAGCAAAGGAGATATCATCACCCAAGAGGCCTACCAGCGAATCTATTCCTACGAAGAATACATCAAAGAAGACGTTAGTACCACCTTTTCTTATTATTCGGTTTTTGCTGGCTATTTATTATTAAGCTCCCTGATCATGGGGGCCTTTTTGATCTATATCTTGCGCTATCATCGCGAGATGTTTGATCGCATCAACGGATTGCTATTTGTATTGTTCTTTGTCTTAGCCTACAG
>JBCDIO010000575.1:0-3467 GCA_038748815.1 Bacteroidota bacterium | reverse complement strand
GTTTGGAATTAAGGCCTGGAAGAAACACTATCAATAGCAGCAGGCTTGCAGCAATTACAAGAATGCCAAGGGCCAACTTTCGGTTTGTAATCGCCCTTCTAGAGGTGAGGGTTGCTTGTCTGTCTAATGCATAGTCCTGTTCTAAAATCGCTCCCCATCGCTCACGCATTTGCTCATTTTCGTACCGACGGACAAAGTCGCCAATTAGCGCATCCTCTTTTTTCTTGGCCGTATTACCATTGTTTGATTCATCGTTGGTTTTCATCTAAGGAGAAGGTTTAGTTGAATTTATAGTAAAGTTCTCGGAGCTTGAATACGCAGCGGCTTTTTTGCTTTCTTACGGCTGGTGCGGCTCTGCCTTGTTCAAGGGCAATTTCTTTAAGGCTTCGTCGCTGAAAGTAGAAATCTCGGAGGAGGTGCCGGCACTCTTTCCCCAAGGACTTATAAGCTCGGGTTAATAGAGTGTAGTCTTTTTCGGAGATATCCAAAGATTCCTCCGGAAAGTATTCCGTCCCGTAAGGGAGAGAAATTAGATGCCCAGCCTTTTTTCGCTGCCGGTACAGCTCTTGGCGAGCCATTAGGGTAAAAAGGTATCTCAGATTACCATACCTAATTTTACCTCTGAGTAATAAATCTCTAAATAGCAGCAGTGTGTCCATGGTGACATCATAAGCCGCTTGATACCCTATTTTATCTTTTTGCTGTAAATACAGCATACAGTCTTTAAAGTGGCTCAAAAAAGTTCGTTCGAAAATTTTTTGATCACCTTGCCTAGCGGCTTCTACCATCTCATTAAAGTCCATTTCGCTGAGACCAAAGTTTCGTTCTTCCGCCGATTTAAGGGGAATTCGTAATAAGTCCAGAGCGGGGGTTTTGGTAATAGCCGCCATGCAGAATAATTGGATTACTTGCTGCTAAAAGCTTTTGAACCAGAGAACGTGACATTAATCGCTACTTATTTTCCTTAGGGGGTAATCTATGGGTAGGGTTTTTTGGGGCTACCCTTGAGGGGGAATCCACTAGTCTTGATCGGTTCTGTACGACCGGTATTATCCAGCCAAAGACTTGATAACCTTAGGGGTTAAAATTTGGTCTAAGTATACTTTTTCTCGTTTTTTAGCATCGAATATGTAAGGAGGTGGCTTCTCCCATTAATACCTAAATCCTCCTCATCGGATAAAAAAGATTAAATTCTTGACCATTTTGTGTCACGTTACCGAGCCTTGTGGCTTTTAGCACCGAAATAAAGCCAATTACTATGACATTACACCACAACCACCTCTTCCTCCTATTCTTTCTCTTGGCCAGCCCAGGTTTCTTGCTTAGCCAGGATGCTGATTATTACGTTGCGCCATTGCCGCAGGGGGAGTTCGTCCCCAATGAGCTCATTTTAAGATTTCCGGTAAGCGCCGGAATGAAGGAAGAAATCCTCGAGGCACAGTACGCAAGCGAGGGAATTCTTGTGGAAGCTACCTTACTAAATGCTGCGGAAACGGACTTCCTCGTCCGCTTCCTTTATGGATTGCCAAAGCCTGGCCCCAATGACTGTGGTAAGCAACCGAAATCGCAAGAGCCTTGTGCAATGTGTGAAATCATTAACGGCAACCCCGGAAATGCTACAACGAGTAGTGCTGACCGAGCTTGGCCTAATTATTATACGGGTACTGGCATAATCGAAGACCCCATGATAGGAATCGCTCCGGAAGGAGGCGAAGCGGACTCGCCAAGCTGTATCCCAGAGGATGATCATGTTACGTATTCTGTGCTGTCACGCTGTAATGGCTCACTGCCACTACCTGAGGTTGAGCCAGGTAATAATTCAGTTGATATTGCTATTCTCGATTCAGGAATTAAGAAAGATGGAATTGACGATTATTTCAGCTACTATGATGCGGAGGGTAAACCGGTTTCGATTGTGCAGTGGCATCCGGTAGTGGACGCTGAGATTAGCGGCGTACAAGTCTACGAAGATATCGACCCGAATGGACATGGCACAGCGGTAGCTCAAGCTACTCTCAGTTCATTTCGTCAGGTCAGCGCGCTTGATAAAGTGACCTTACACTCCTACCGCGTATTGGGAGCCAACGCAAGGGGTACCGTAGCCCAGTTAATTAGCGGACTCGATCGTGCCATCAACGACCAAGTAGACGTAATTAACTTGTCGCTTGGCTTCATCGGAATGAATTGTGATCAAGGAGAAGAAGATGCTATCACTCTGTATTTGGAACAAGCTAAGAATCAAGATATTTTGATTTTTACCTCCGCAGGAAACGATGGTAACGACCTGTCCACTTTCCCGCAATGGCCAGCGGCCATTACGGATAATCCAAATCTTTATACCGTTGGGGCTAGTCGTTGTACCGACGGGGCGACCTGGAGTCACTCCAACATAGGCACCACTACCGTAGACCTAACGGCTCCCGGTCAAAGCTTACTACTTCCCTACGGGGGGGATTGCTTTATCAGAGTCGACGGGACCTCCTTTGCGAGCCCAATTGCCGCTGGAATGGCTGCTACCTATCTGACCGGACATTCCGTAGCAGAAACCATATGCTTTTTAGAAAGTCGATCCGTAGAAAATTGGGCGGACATCCCTGGCATCCAGGATTCTAGGCTGGGCTCGATCACCTACGCTGATCCCGAAATTTGTGACGATTTTAACGATGAAGATGATGACATCAATCTTGATGACAACGTTGATACCAACCTTTCGGATAATGGTAGTTCATTCGAACCAATTGTGATCCCTTCCCCTAACCCATTCGATCAAATTCTTTCCGTTCGGCTTTCAGCTACCTTTGGTGTAGAGGGAGACATCAGTCTACTAGATGCTAATGGCAAATTGGTAAGGCATCTGCCAATTACCACGGGAAACACCCGGATAGATACGAATGAACTCCCTCGGGGGATTTACTATCTTAGGGTGTCAAACGCGACCCAAACTTTAGTGAAGAAGCTCGTAAAGCAATAATTTTAATTTTCTTTTCTTCATGCTTACTGGCATTCCTAAGGTTTTACTTCATTTAACATGCGGGTATTCACCCTACTATTCTTACTCTTAAGTTGGGGGGCGGAGCTTTCCGCCCAAGATTCCGTCTGGATAAAAGAAGACAAGCGCCAATATGCTATTGCCGATGCTAGTGCAAGCTTCCTTGGCGCTGCTGAATACCTAGCGCACTACCTAAACGGAGAAAGGGCTAATGGCCCGATTACCCCTTCTTTCGTAGAGCTTTATCATAAGACTGCTCTATGGTACAATGATGCGGGAAGGCAAGAAATAGCCCTGGCTTACATCGATACAACCCTAAACCTGCGAACCACGATCCAGGGGGTAAGCCTTACCGAGTTGGCGCGTAGCGAGCACCTTAAGGGGGAAATTTTATTTCAATTGAGCGCGAATCGTCCGGCCAGCCAATGGTTTGATCAGGGCTTGTCTACCCTTAAACGATCGATGGCGGAAGGAGACT
>JBCDIO010000574.1:0-3470 GCA_038748815.1 Bacteroidota bacterium | reverse complement strand
TCACGATGTCTACGCTCGCGATAACAAGCTATACTCTTCAGAAATCTACGTTGGAAACTTTACCGTTTACGATGTCGAAGACAAGCAAAACATATTCCCAGTAGGTACGCAACCTACTCCTTTCACCTTTACGCACAATACTTGGTTATCGGATGATGGTGCAACCATCTTTACGACAGATGAATTAGCCAATGCGCCGGTAGCCGCTTACGATATTTCTGATCTGGACGAAATTGTCGAACTCGACCAGTACAATCCAGTTCCTTCTCTAGGTAGTGGGGTAATTCCTCACAACGTACACGTATGGGAAGATTACCTAATCATCAGCTATTACACAGATGGGGGTAAAGTTGTAGATGCTTCTAATCCATCTAACCTAATCGAAGTTGGTAATTTTGACACCTGGCTAGGTGGTGACGGTGGATTCAGTGGTGCCTGGGGTGCCGATCCATTCTTACCTTCCGGTATTGTTTTGGTTACAGATATTCAGAATGGACTGTACGTGTTGGCACCCGACTACAAACGGGCGTGCTGGTTGGAAGGAAACGTTACCGATGGCCTTTCCGGAGGCCCACTTGCCAATGTTGAAGTAGATATATTAGCTGGTGATCCAAACATGGCTTCCTCGGATCTTTCTGGCGATTACAAGACTGGACAGGTTACCGCAGGGGTCTTCGAAGTACAATTTACACGCCCTGGCTATATCACCGTTATTGAAGAGGTAACTTTTGAGAATGGGGTTTTGGTAGAGCTAGATGTAGTTATGCAACCCGTAGCTTCGGTTACCGGTACCGTAATCCAGGATACTAATGGCAACCCAATCGAAGGAGCTCAAGTCTCCATCATTGGTGATATCGGAACGTTGGAAGCCGTCACGAACAGTGAGGGCGTTTTCCAAAGTGCCATTGAGCCCGGTAACTATATCGTTACCGCCGGAGCCTGGGGGTACCTACACGGATTCATAGATATTGATTTAAATGGGAATGAAACCGTCACTGTAGAACTAACGCAAGGCTACCAAGATGACTTTGTATTCGACCTTGGTTGGCAAACCCAAGCTACTGCTTCTAGCGGTGACTGGGAGTTAGTGGATCCCGTACAATCTACCTTCGATGGCATGATTAGTACTCCAGGTAATGATATTTCAACCGACCTTGGTAACCAGGCCTATGTAACCGGTAATGGCGGTAACGGGGGATCTAACGACGTTGATAACGGAGTTGTTATCCTACGTTCTCCTTCCATGGACTTAACGCAATACAACGAGCCGGTTCTTTCTTACTATACCTACTTCTTTAACGATGGTGGTAACGGCGGTGCGCCCGATGATGAACTGGTGGTAAAAGTTACCAATGGCTTTGAAACGATTACGCTAGAAACCATCGATGCATCCGTTGAAGAATGGAACGATCAAAGTGAATTCAATATCTTTGGATTGATCAATATCACCGATGATATGAACATCATCTTCGAAGCATCTGACTTGGAAGGTTCTGGTCATATCGTAGAAGCAGCTGTTGATGCATTCCTAGTCACAGAAGGGAATCCTGACACCGTAAGTAGTGTACAGAATCTAGCGGTAAATGTGGAGGCGAAAGCATTCCCAAATCCGTTTGTATCTTCCTTTGAGTTTCAGTATGATATTGATTTGTCTTTCAACGTAGCGCAACTAATCGTTCGCTCGGTAACGGGTCAAGAAATTGCCCGTCGTGATTTGGAAGCCGCTTCTGGGTCTTTCCGCTTAGGAGAAAGCCTCCCAGCTGGAACCTACTTCCTGGAACTACAAATCGACCAACAGATTGTCGAAACGCTGAAGGCCGTGAAGAACTAACCATTCTCCTTTTTTGTTTCTAATTAAAATGCCTTTGTCCCTTTCCGGGGCAAAGGCATTTTCTGTAGATATACCCAAAACGAAGTGGTTTGAGTCGTTCTCACTCGCTCCTGTGCTCGTTTACATCGTTGCTCCCCGAGTACTCGGGGCGCTGAAGCTAAGGCTTCGCCTACGCCTGCCTGCTCGGATAGCTCGCTGGCAGGCAGGTTTAGCGCCTTGTCAACAAGCACATGTACTTCGTCATAACTTTCCCAGACCACTTCGCTTTGGGTATAAATATTTTTATTTTTATCAATCGTGACCCGCTAGGTCCACACCAGTCAAAAGAATAAATATCCATCATGGCTCGTACTCCCAGTTCTACTCCGCCCCCACCACCAAAGTCTAAACGGACTTCCTTCTTGACCAATTTGATGTATATCTCACTCGGAGTATTAGGGATTGTCATTCTGTTTAGCTACGCTAAAAACCAATGGGGATTTGGCTTCGGCGGTGGTGGCGGTGGTTATACAAGCGTGCCCCAGGAAGTACAGATCAAGTATATTCCAGCGGATTTTAAGCCGGATATTGATGAAGAGAATGCCTTGATTATTCTTAAAAATCCGTACCGGTATAGTCGAGAATTCAACCAGCTCGTTTACGATTTTAATCGTTCCCTGCTCCGCCATGTTTCCAATCGGATGAACCTATCTGATTCTTTGAAAAATCGGGTAATGGAAGAATACGAAAATCATCACCCCTATTTAAAACGACTGTACTTCAACGATTTTGTGGCCCTTCAAGACACCAGCGCGGCCAATTACGAAAGTTGGTACGCTACCGAAGGTATCCAAGCCGTGCAGTTGTTAAACGAAGTCGCCTCGAAGTATAGCTGTTATTTGATCAATCAGATCATGGCCACCATTCTGAAGACCAAAGATGGAAGTATCTACGTAAGTGGTCGGCAGGTAGATACCCCTTGTGGGGTGGCCCTGACCGAAGGTCTTGCACCAACCATTGCCCGACTCAAAGAGCGAGCAGTTATTGATGATTTCAGTAAATCCAGGGGCTTACTCGAAGAACGAGTCGAGAAAGTAATTGCCGAATTGGCTACCATGGAGGTACGGGATCGTAAAGGACTCAATAAACAAATGCAAACCAAGATCTGGGGCTTTAATGTTTCTACTACCGAAGTGGAAGTTACTGCTATGAGTATTATGAAGATCGGTTTTAACTTGCAAAAATACTTTGATATACAGATCAACCCAACTAAGAAAATAGTTTTAGTGACGCTGCCAGAGCCCGAAATATTAAGCCATGAAGTTTATCCACGCGTCGATAAGTTAGACATTGGCTGGTTGCGGGAGATTGATGATCAGGATTTCAATAAAAACTTCAATGCCCTGCGCCGCGCTTTCCGGGAAGAGGCTTTTGAAAATAATGTGATGCAGAAATCAAAGGATCAGGCAACGGAGCTGATGGAAACCATGATTGGACCCGCGATTTATGCCATCAGCCCTACGTACGATCTACAGGTGCGCTTCAAAAGCAGCAATACCAATGCGATTGATTACGAAGAAGAGGACTTTGCGGGTAAGTAATGGACGATGATTAGCTTTCCAGGCTTTTCCAGTAAATCACTTTGTCATCTCCTCGGGCC
>JBCDIO010000573.1:0-3473 GCA_038748815.1 Bacteroidota bacterium | reverse complement strand
AGAAGACTTAGCCTTTAAAGGAACCCTGGTATCCGCAGAAATCTTTCCAGATATCAAAGAAACCTTGGTGTTAATGGACGAAGATCAATCGTTGGGGTTTGTCACTGAAACACCCGCCGAGGGTCTACCTAGCTACACCGGAAAAGGGAATTATGCTGGAACTTTGACGCTAAGTAATGCTGGCTTTATGGGCAACGGAACTCTGAGTTATCTCCGAGCCTCGGTAAACTCGGAAGATGTTATCTTTCGTCCAAAGCAGTTGACCGCCTCCGCTGAGGAATTCGTGCTAGAAGAGGGTAACGTAGGCCCCGTGGAGGTGCCACAAGCCGAGGGTAATAACGTATTAATCAACTGGTTGCCCTATCGGGATAGCATGTACGTGACATCTACAGAGAAGGAACCCTTTAAGATTTATCGAGATGACCTCCATACCCTGGACGGAACGTTGATTTTGACACCTTCAGGTTTGAAAGCTCGGGGTACCTTTAGTTGGGACAAAGCGATTATGAAATCGCAGTTGTTCTCTATGGGTAAGCACAGTGTTTCGGCTGATACTACGGCCATTCAAATCAGGTCTTTTAATGCCAAAGCGTATGCCCTGGAAACGAGCAACTTAAATGGGGTAGTGGATTTTGATGAGCAGATTGCTCGCTTCAAATCCAACGCGAATGTAGCCTACACCACCTTGCCTTATAACCAATATGTTACCACCATGGACGAGTTTGATTGGGATATGGCGGCAGGGCATATTGAATTCCGTATTTCGGATGGAGAGTACGCTACTTTTACGTCGATCCATCCAGACCAGGACAGCCTGCGCTTCCAAGGAAAAACGGCAGAATACGAAATCGAGAATAGTCAGATGGTTATCGGCGGAGTACCTTACATTGTGAGTGCCGATGCCTATGTCTATCCCGTAGACAATCAGGTGGTCATTAAGCCACAGGGAAGTATGGATACTCTCTACGATGCCAGGATTGTGGCGGATACGCTCTCCTCCTTCCACGTAATCAACCGAGCTACCGTCAAGATCAAAGGAAAAAAAGACTTCACAGGATCTGGCTTTTATGAGTATAACGTAGGACCACATACCCAGGAAATCGAATTCCAAGATATTGTTGGTCAGCGGGTTGGTAAGGGAAGCCGAGCCGAGAAACGAGTGGCCACCCGAGCTACCGGAGAGGTAACACCGAGAGATAACTTCTATATCGATAATAAGACCGAATTCCGGGGAAAGATTAGTCTTTCTTCCGAAACCAAGAACTTGACCTTCAATGGCTTTGCGCGGCTAAAGGCTGATCTTCCGGCTAAACACTGGTTTTCCGTAAACTTTGAAGGAGATCGCTCCGATTTGAGTATCCGCTTCGAAAATCCAAAGAACTACCAAGGCGAGTCTATCAAAACGGGCTTGTTCTTGTCCAAAGAAACAGCTAGGATTTATCCTCGGGTAATGGCTCCGCTGTATTTCCGAAAAGACCGGCCTTTACTACCCATTACGGGCTTGTTTAACTACGATGAAAGTAAAGACCAATTCATCTTTGGGGATTCTCTACGGATGGCTAATTCTGATGAGCTGAAAGGGAACAAACTGATTTTCCATAATAACACCGGGAAAATCGAAGCGGATGGAACCTTCAACTTAGGAGACGGGCTAGATTATATTAACATTGATGCTGCGGGAGCGGCCGTTACGAATATTGAAGTATCGGTCGATACGGCCATCGGAGGACCTCTCACCAATGCTACCCTCGTGGCAGAATTTATGCTGGGCATCGATTTGATTCTTCCAGAAGAATTACGTAAGCAGATGATTACGGATATTGAATCCAGTAGCTTCGAAGCACAGGGTATTGTTTATGCTTCGGATCCCGGTTTCTATCAGCGTGCTGCCGCCAATTTGTTTGGTGATAATACCACGGAGATGAAAGAGGTGATTGGAAACCTTCCATTGAATACCTTTGAGCTTCCTAAGAAGCAGAATAAATACACCTTCTTGTTCAGTAAAGTGCCCATGAAATGGGACCCGGATTATCAATCTTTTGTTTCGACCCAAGAGAAGTTACCATTGGCGAGTGTAGACGGCAACATGATCAATCGAAAGCTTTCTTGTTACATCGAATGTAAGATGCCAACCAATGATGATGACCGATTGTACATCTACTTGAAATCCCCCAGTGGGTTTTATTATTTCTTTGGATTCAAGCAAGGTATCCTAAATATCGTCTCTAGTAATCCTTCTTTTAATGATTCGGTGATCAATATGAAGGATAAAGATCGAATTGTTAAGATGGGAAATGGAAAAACCTACGAAATACAACCAGTTAACCCGGGCACTGCCCAATCTTTTGTGAGCCGGGTACAAGCCGTACAATAGAACCTACGCCATGCTTCAAACTCGCTTGAGTAGACAACAGAAAGCGGATATTATTGTAGAGATCCTGGAAGATTTGTATCCGGAAGCGCCTATCCCTTTGGATCACCAGGATCCCTACACCTTATTGATCGCCGTTCTTCTGAGTGCTCAATGTACCGATGAACGGGTAAACAAGGTTACCCCCAAACTTTGGCAGTTGGCGGATAACCCATTCGATATGGTGAAGCAAGAAGTCAAAGAAATTGAGGCAATCATAAAGCCTTGCGGTTTATCTCCCCGAAAATCTAAGGCGATTCATCGCCTTTCCGAAATCCTCATTGAGAAATACAATGGTGAGGTACCCAAAGACTTTGAAGCATTAGAAGAATTACCCGGGGTGGGGCATAAGACAGCTTCGGTAGTCATGTCACAGGCCTTTGGAGTGCCGGCCTTTCCGGTGGACACCCATATTCACCGGCTAGCCAATCGCTGGACCTTAAGTACGGGGAAGAATGTAGAAAAGACAGAAGCAGATCTAAAGAAGGTTTTTCCCCGAGAGAAATGGAATAAACTGCACTTGCAGATCATTTTTTTCGGGAGGGAATACTGCAAAGCTCGCGGGCACAATCCGTACGAGTGTCCCATTTGTTCTGAATATGGCCGAAAGAGTATGTTTAAAGGATTTGAGCCCCCGCAGTAAGGCTTATTCAAAAACCATACGCTCTAGCTGAGCTGTTTGTAGCTTCCCCGTCTGGTCGTAAAAGATGATTTCAATTTCTTTTTCGCGTTCAAATGGAAAACCGAAGAGATACGTATCGCATTCTCTTCCGAAGTCCGGAATCGCTGTTCCATTAATGGCCTTAACCACCGTCCCAAAGGCAATACCCAATTCTTGCGCTTTTGAACCTTCCAATACCCACTTTACTTGATATTGGCCATTGATCTTTGCGAGGGCAAAACCAAAGGTATGGTAATAGGTCATAGAATACGGTTGTACGAAAGGCTCAAAATAAAACCGCTCCTTGCGATAGTCTACCGTCAATCGGCCATAAAGTAAAATACTTGCACCCACCCGCGGGGCTGAGGGCTTGCTTAGGTCCGAGTAGAAAGCATTCCAGGT
>JBCDIO010000572.1:0-3480 GCA_038748815.1 Bacteroidota bacterium | reverse complement strand
GCCGGCCTGAATCACGAAGGGTCCGGTCAGTTGACCAATGACCTTTATAAATTGAGTACCGACACCAAGCTCGCATCGTTTGACCTAACCTATGATGGTATTCATTATCTGAATAAGACCCAATTGGATTGGCTAGCTGATTTAGAGTTAGATCTTGCCAACAATATCTATAAGCTGGTAGAGAATAGCTTACAAATTAACGCACTAAAACTGGACCTGGATGCCGAGGTAGGGTTACCTGATGCCGAAACGGTAGACCTGGATATTGCTTTTAAAGCCCCTGGAACCGATTTCCGAGAGTTGTTCAGTTTGATACCGAACGCTTTTATTGAAGGATACGAAGCGGTAAAAATTGATGGGCAGTTTGCCTTAACTGGTTCCGTACAAGGAGCATACCGGGGCGAATCCTACCCCGCTATCGACGTCAAAGCGTCGATTGAGAATGGTGCCGTTCAATATCCGGATTTACCCTTAGGCATCGCTGGGGTTGGAGCCAATATCGATGTGCAAAAACCGGAGGGCGATCTAGACAAGCTGATCATTAATATCCCAAGATTCATGGCTAATGTGGGTGCTCAACCGGTGAACGGCCGCTTCTACCTGGCCAGCCCAATGTCGGACCCCAATATGGACATGGCCCTGCAGGCTAAGTTAGATCTAGCCAAGGTTACCCAAGCTTTCCCCGTAGAAGGAGTCCAACAATTGGCGGGTCTGATTGATACCGACATTGCTTTGAAAACCCGGCTTTCTGCCATTGAACAAGAACGTTACGAAGATGTCAACGTACAAGGCCAACTGCAAATCGATCAGCTGGTATACCAAGGCCTGGGATTACCGATGGTAAATATTAAGTCCGCACGAGCCGATTTTAGCCCCCAAAGGGTGCAAATTGACGAATTCAATAGCCAACTAGGCAGAAGTGATCTTTCCTTAACCGGCTCCATTGATAACCTACTCGCTTACTTCTCGCCGGATAAGATGTTGACTGGGCAACTGGTCGCTCAGTCTAGCTACTTTGATGTCGATGAATGGATGTATAGTGATACGCCTGCCGAGGAGACAAATGCCGAGGGAAGTACTGAACCTGGCCCATCCGCACGCCCCTTCGATCGATTCTTATTTGTCTTTGATGCGGAGATCGATCAGCTCAAGTATACGCCCTACGAGCTCTCCAATATGCGGGCCAAGGGAAGGATTAGTGCCGATGAGGTTCGCTTGGATGAATTCTTCACCGAACTAGGAGACAGTGATTTTGGGATGCGAGGAAACTTAGATCAGCTTTTTGCCTACCTCTACGAAGGGCAAACGCTAAAGGGAGAAGTAGATTTCATCTCTTCTAACTTGAATTTAAATGCGATCATGGTTAGTGAGGAAGCACCCGAAGCAAGTGCTAGTGCCGAGGAAACGACCATGGAACCCATTCCGGTACCTGCCAACTTGGACTTAGTCATGAATGCCGCTATCGCCCGGGTGCAGTACGGCGAAATCGAACTGCGCAACATGCGGGGTGAGATTGATATTGTAAACGAAGAAGTAGACCTCAGAGAATGTGTCGCCGAAGGAATGGATGGTACGTTGGCCTTCTCTGGCTCCTATAATACCAGCGATCCTGAAAATCCTCGATTCGACTTCTTGTACGATTTACGGTCGATCAATTTTGGCCAAGCCTTCAAAGGATTTAACACCCTGCAATATTTGGCCCCCATCGGTCAATATATTGACGGAAATTTCAATACGAATATGGCTATGTCAGGGGTATTAGGACAAGATATGATGCCCAATATGAATACACTTTCGGCCGATGGATTCCTGGAAACACTCAACGGTGTTATCAAAGGCTATCCACCACTGGTCAACCTAAGTCAAAAACTCAATTTGGATCTTTTCGAACGATTCAATATTGGAGATACCCGCAACTGGTTTACTGTCCGCGATGGCAAGGTCATTCTGAAGGATACCAAAATGACGAAGCAGGACATTGATCTGGTGATCGGTGGGGCCCATGGGTTCGACCAATCTATGGAGTACAAGATCTTAGCCAAGGTTCCCCGTGAGAAACTAGATAATAATGCAATCGGTGATTTGGCCAATTCAGGTATCGGTGCGCTGCAGCAAGAAGCGGGTAAGTTGGGCATCCAGTGGGAACAAAGTGAGTTCATCAATTTGGGCATTGCTCTACTGGGTTCCATTAAAGACCCGTCCGTAAAAGTGAACGTACTGGGGGGTGAAGGCGATGTTTCCTTAGCCGAAGCCGCTAAACAAGAGGCAAAAGATCAGTTGAATGCGGAAAAGGAAAAGTTGGAAGCAGAAGCTCAACAAAGGATCGATGAAGAAAAAGCAAAACTAGAAGCAGAGTTAAAAAAGAAAGAGGAAGAAGCCAAGGCCAAGATCGAAGAGGAAGTCAACAAAAAAACCGAAGAAGTAAAAAAGGAAGCTAAGGATAAACTAGAAGAAACGATCGGTAAAGAAAGTCAGGAAACGATCGATGATATCAAAAATAAACTCGAGAACTATAACCCCTTTAAGAAGAAGAAAAAAGGGGGCAATTAGCCCCTCCCATTTTTCTTCTTATACCCGAAGAGAAGTGGTTTGGGAAAGTTAGCGCGAAGCGGATGGGTAGCGTCCGAAAGCCGTAGCTTTATAACACTATCAACAAGTCCGGGGGCGAATGAGATTGACTCTAACCAATTCCTTTTAGCATAGCACTTAGCTTGCCAGTTCTTGCAGGGCATCTACCAAGCGGTCTAGATCTCGTAAGGAGGTATATACATTTGGAGTAATTCGGATTCCATCAATTTTTTCCCATTTGATGTACACCGTATGAATCCGGTATTTATTAAATAGCTCCCGACTAATCTCGGCATTGTCCTTTCCTAGAATGTGGATGTTGGAAATTGCTCCCCGTAAAGAAGGGTTTTCTGGATGGTTCGCCTGAATATTACTCAATCCTTTTAAGTTGCCTAACCAGTAATCATTGAGATAGCGAAGTCGTTTCACCTTTCGATCCGTACCGATCATGTGGTGAAACTCCACGGCGTGGCCAATGCCCTGTTCGATAGCAAAAGAACGGGTTCCCAAGTGTTCAAATTTCCGAACATCCGAACTATCCGGCTGCGGTGCCCCGAACAAAGGATAGAGTGCTTTTATTTTCTCTGAGCGCACCCAAAGCATGCCACTTCCAAAGGGTGCGCATAACCACTTGTGTAAGCTGGTTCCATAGTAGTCGCAGTGCAATTCTTGGATCTTATAAGGAAGCTGAGCAAAAGTGTGAGCTCCATCTACCAACACCTCAATTCCTCGTGCACGGGCCAATTTACCGATAGCTCCTACGGGCAGAAGTTGCCCCGTCCAATTGATCATATGGGTAAGGTGCACGAGTTTAGTACGTTCGGAAAAGGCCGCTACATATTTTTCAATGATATCTTCCGGTTGCTCTTCCGGAAGATCGAGGTCAACCCACTTTAGTACGATGCCCTCCCG
>JBCDIO010000571.1:0-3481 GCA_038748815.1 Bacteroidota bacterium | reverse complement strand
CTTGTTTGAGCATATAATCCGGTGTGGAAAAAGGCTCTAAATAGTATCGGAAATGCGGTTCGATAATCAGACGAGCCCGTTCGTGGAAACAGTAATGCAAACCGATACTACCAATCAGACTCATCCCCAGTTCTTTCCGGAATGCCGGAAATGGGTCCACTGCC
The DNA here is from genome assembly GCA_038748815.1 of Bacteroidota bacterium. GTDB lineage: Bacteria > Bacteroidota > Bacteroidia > Chitinophagales > Saprospiraceae > JBCDIO01. Next base: position 3,317 of record JBCDIO010000571.1, on the reverse strand, counting down.
CCAGAGCTAAAGTCAACTGGGTCGAGTTCGGGAGAAAGGAATTCTCCCCGCTGGTTGAACCAGACGTTAAATGCTGCTCCCCCCTGTAGAGAGAACACAAAATTGGCCAAATCGAACTCATAACCAACGGTTACTGGAATATCGATCATTCGATACCGATTGTGCGTTAGCTTCGTTCGTTGGCCCGACTCGTAGGTAGTATCTGTTCCAATGATATTTCCATCATTGTCATATACATCTGTAATCACAATCCGAACTTCGTTACTGTTGTTGTAATTGAAGTCTTCATTGATTTGAGCGTATTGTACACCCGTTCTAGCCGTCCAGCCTTTTCCAAAGAGTGCTCCGATCCTGAATCCTCCTGTGTAGGAGAATTTAGGTTTCTCGGTCTGATTTCTTTGTTCAGCGTAATACGCATTCTGGGGCGCTTTCGCTACCAAGGAGCGAATAACGAAGTCAGAAGAAGCCGTTGCCTCCACAAACCAGCGCCATCCTAGCTTAATTTTAAAGTCGTGGCATTTTTGATCTGGCAGCCGCTTTTTCAGGGCGAAATCCGGATCAAATGGCTCGTTTAGTGTAGCAATTGCTGTTAAAAACTGCCAATCCCGCTCTTGCTTTACCATATTCTCCGAAGAGGAGGGATTTACTAATACTAAGCCAGGTTTGATGCTTGAAGTAGCTAGCTCATCTTGAATCGATTGTGGATTCTCATAGACTAATGCTTGCTGCTGATCCTGGTCGTTCCACAAGGTAATGGCCTTTTCTGGGATCGAGTTATCCAAGGAAGTACGTGTTTTACCTGTAGATGGAGGTACAAAGACTGTTCCAATATTAGCTACTTCCTGAGTAGCTCCATTATTGATAGCATCTTTCGATATCAGCTCTCGTGGAGAAGAAGTCTCTTCGGCGGGGACTTGGTATTGCCATGCACCGGTAGTCTCTCCTGTCTTTTCTAAATCAACAGAAGTTAAGTTAGTGGCTTCCTTTTCCGTTTCTTGCACTAGGGAAAAATATACCCAGGCTGCGGAGGCGGTGCCCACAACAAGTAAGAGCGTTACTGCAGAAAACCACTTAAAAAGACCAAAGCCGCGCTTCTTTTGAGTCATACGGGCCTGTTCTATCCGATCCCAAATATGCATAGGAGCGGATTCATCGTGGTGCTGTAGCTTATCTCTGAAAATATCGTCCAACTGATCCCATTCACTCATAGGAGGATCGCTTGAAATTTCAGAATTTGTTCTTTTAACATTTTGCGGGCTTTTACCAGCTGTGAGCGGGAAGTACTCTCGCCGATATTCAGCATCTCCGCAATTTCTTTATGACTGTAGCCTTCAATAACGTAAAGATTAAAAACTACTCGATATCCAGTTGGGAGTTTGTTGACTAACTCCAGAATTTCATCTCGGGCCAATTGCGCGATGGCTTCCGGTTCGATGGAACGATCATCGTATGCGTCTAGACCGATTTGTTCTTTCTGAAAAGAACTCTTTTGATAGTTTTTCAAAGCCGTGTTGATTACAATACGGCGTACCCAACCTTCAAAGGAACCCTTAAACTGGAATTTTTCCATGTTGTTAAACACCTTTACGAAGGCATCCTGAAGGATATCTTCAGCCTCCAATCGGTGCCTAGCGTACCGTCTACATACGGACAACATTTTACCCGAATAGCGACGAAACAGCTCTACCTGACACTTCCGGTCTTCCCGGATGCAGCCCATAATGAGGTCGCGTTCTGTCAAGGGATTTCTCGTTTAAGAGTGACTTATTATTTAATAGATGCAGCGTTTTGAAAAAACGCTGCTCAACTAAAGTTACATTTTTTTAATTTCTTTGGCCAAAAAGCAAAAAGGCGAAATAAAAAAAGTGATCTGCGGCTTCACAGATCACTTTTTTACGCTCAGATGACGAGATAGCCCTATTGTAAGTCCAGCATTTTCTTGCTCGAGAACTCGTGCAGATTCGTTGAGATAGAGAAGTGGTTTAGCCCTCCAGCCAGGTGGTAGACACCCCGACCGTAGTCTACGCGAATGCGCTTGATCTTTAAGCCAAAGCCAAAAGAGAAACCAGCAAGGCTTCGGAGGTTATCTACGGAAAGCTCCCGATTGAGCAAGTGGTTATAACCAAATTGCACCCGGAAGACTTCTTTTTTTCCAAATAGGAATTCTCCACTAAAGATGAAGTGCCGGGCCAGGTTGTCTAAGAAGACATTATCTGAAGGTGGTTCTTCTCCTTCATTAATAAATAGAACGGTTTCTTCACTGTTTGGATCATCATAAAGAATATTCCAGCGGTGCAAATTATGGTAGATCACCGAAAAGCGGAACGGTAAATACCGGAGTCGTTTTGAGAGGCCAATCTGGACATCAAACGGCATATCTTCGGTATTATCAGGGCGGTAGGTACTCAGTTGCCCTCCAAAATTTCGGAATACCAAACCTAAGGTTAGGTTGGAGGAAGTATCCTGATATAGCGCAGAGATATCGCCAAGTAGCCCTACAGAGTTATATCCTTCCAATTGCGAGGAGACTATTTTAAGATTAGTCCCAAGAGAGAGGCGTTCGTATAATTGGTGTCCTGCCCCCAGTACAATAGCGTATTCGGAGGCTTCAAAGGTACCGGTACTCATTCCCGTTGGGTCAGTCGCATCAAATTCTCCGTAGGTGGCGTACTGTACCCCGCCGTGAAAGGTGGTACGCCAAGGCTTATGATGGTAGCCATAGGAAGCATAGCCATGTTGGATCCCGGCCAGAAAAAAACTGTGATTAAAGGAAATTCCGTGGTGCATCTCAGCGTTTAAGGCGGCAGGATTTTGCCACCCGAGCGCAAGGTCGCCGTCGGCAACGGTGATGACCGAGCCGCCGAGGGCTGTAACCCGAGCCGCATTGGATAAGTTTACAAACTCGTAGACATTATCTCCACCGATTTGCGCAAGCCCTTGCAGTGTCCAAAGGCCAAATGTAGTAAGGAGTAAAAGGTGTTTCATAACACGTGTTCTAATTCTGGCTAGATATTTCTTGAATCTTCTGGAATAGAGAATCAGAGGTCATTTGGATTTCTCCTTCTTCGGCTGTCCAAACGGTTCGACAGATTCCTCGTTCACATTCCATCTTTTTTTGCAAGCTTCCGTCTTCGGCAAATAATTCTAAGACCCCTTGTTCAAATTCTCCACCAACATAAGATCCTTTGGCAGCCATTTTGCCATTCCGATAATATTCTTCAAAGGGACCATTTTCTTCATTATTCGCAAAGGTAGTAACCGCAGCTACTTGTCCGTCTGGATAGAAATTTTTCCAAACGCCATCCATGACGTTTTCG
>JBCDIO010000570.1:0-3487 GCA_038748815.1 Bacteroidota bacterium | reverse complement strand
TTACCTGTGAAATTCGCTTTACATTATTAGATAATTACCGCATCCACCAAACCTTCACTTCGTTCTCATCGCCGCCTATGCGGTTCACTGGTGAATTCAAGAAGTCGGTGAAGTTGTCTGCTCATTAAGCTTAAATACCAACGTCAAAAGACTTTATGAAAAGCCATTCAAAATTACCCTTTACTTCCCTTATATTCTTTTTTATCATCCTATCTACGCAAAGTCTCCTCGCCCAGCGAATAGCTCCCCGTTTCTATTCCGAAGAATGCGAAGAACTAGAAAGCTTAGAATGAACGGAAAGCTTGTGCTACCCAAGCTCAGTTAGAAACATTATATAAGAATCTTATAAGACCTACTGAGGCAGTACAAGCTGGACTGAGTGGAACAGTTGTCATCTCTTTTAATTTAGACGAGGCTGGTATTGTCTCTGATATTAAAATCATCAAAGATATTGGTATGGGGTGTGGGGAAGCGGTGAAAGCTGTTGTAGAAGAGTATCTCTACGCATGGGTACCCGCCACCGAAGATGGAGTACCTGTTTCATTTGTAGGAATGAGATTACTCGTTAAATTTTGATACCTGTTCCTTACCGCATCCACCAAACCTTCCCTTCGTTCTCATCGCCGCCCATTCGGCTAACTTGCTCATTGTAGTTATCCGTATTAAAGACTGATTCTGATGGAGGGTACTTAAAGCGATTAAAGGTATTGGGGCCTTTTTCCCGGGGGGTAGACTCCGTTCTACGCAGGAGGGAGAACGCTTCCCAAGGTTGCCGGAAAGCATCAATCCAACGCTGTGCATAAAGTAATTCTAGCTGCTCTTCCTCCGTTTCGGCCATCATAAAGCTAAACTGCGGGTGATTCACCACATTGAAAAGTTCAGAGGTAGAAAGAATTGGTGGCTGGTTGATCCAGATACTGGAACTAGTTACCACGTTCTGCCAAAACTCCATGGATTCCAGCATCCCTAATTGATAATTAAAGTCAGCAATGAAGACATCTTTAGGTACCCCCATACCGCGCAAAAAGGCTTCACATAGTAAAAACTTCACCTCCGCGGAGGTCATGATTATCTCGGGTATGTCCAGTTCATCGCGAATCAGGTAGTAGTTGACGGAGGAGTAAATATTGCCATCCCCTTTATTGTCATAACTGTTGTCCCGGGCGTTGGAGTAGGGGTTTCCGCCGGATTGTGGCGTATTTGCACTTGGGACTTGTGGGAAAGGAACCCAATCGCCCGCATTATTGGGTTCAAAGAATATTTCTAAACGTGGATCAATTACCTCCCCATCCGCATCGCGCATGTAGTTCCACATGGTGGAACCCATGCGGACTTTGTTATGCTCCCGGAAAGACCAATTAACCCCTTGGTTAGTCCAACCTTGATCCCGGGGACTCATCACTATATCCCCATTGGCCGCAATAAAAGTAGCTCCTCCAGTAATTAGTGAATCGAGTAGGGGCCCAGCGTAGTCGGGTGCATTATCGTAGGCACGTACGAGATGACGCAGCAGTAGAGAATTGCCAAATTGTACCCAGCGCCCCAGGTCATCGCCGAAGAAGGTGTCAAAGGGTCCATAGCGCAAGTAGGGGCTACCGGCGGGGGTGTTATCGCCCGCTGTATTGATGGTTTCAACGGCTTGGAAAAGGTCCGAAATCAGAGACTTATAAATGCTTTCGTGCTCATCGTAGATGGGACGAAGAATGGGATTCTCGTCAAAGGCTCGACCGGCTTCGGTGTACGGAATAGCTCCAAAAAGATCCGTGATTTGGAAGGTTTTGTAAGCCATCAAAATTTTTAACTGCGCAGCAACCACATTGGCAGCATCCGGGTCCTCACCGGAATTGGCAAAGCGACGCTCTAATTCCCGGGCATTTTTAAGGGCATTGTAATAATTGGACCAAACATCTTCAGCGCCCCCTTCTACGTTGCCAAAGGTCTCCGCAGTAACCACGGCCAACTCCGTAACATCGTAGAGCTTTTCGTTGTGCAGGAATAATTGTCGATCCCACCCGAGCTTAAGGGATTCTACTATCCCGTTAAAGAGTGGTCCAATCTGCGCATCGGTCGGAAAGAGCGGGTTTTCGTTCAGTTCTTCAAATCCTTTGTCACAACCCGTCCAGGTGATTGTGAGCAATATTCCAAGAAGAAATGTATAGCGGCGGATAAGCATAAATTACAATTTACAGTTCAGACGCAAACTAAAGGAGCGAATACCCGGAAAAGAGGCCCATTCCAGACCTTGGGCATTACCAGCCCCATTACTGCCTTCCGGATTAATGCGATCGGGTAGAGAGGTATATAGGTAGAATAGATCCCGGCCAATGAAAGAGAGTTGTAAGGATTGAAAGATCTTCCGCTTGCCAAACCATTCGGTGGGGACATTATAATTCAAACTTACCTCTCGCATTTTAACCCAGGTATTATCCAGGATACCGGGAGTGGTCAGCCATTGGCCCCAACCTCCGGCATTGGGTAAGTACTTATAGTAGTAGTGAACGACTTGATCATTCTGTACTCCATTTGAATAAACACCAGGAAGAATAACACCTACGTCCCGAACATTTCCATCCGGATCTTCGAAAGGCAGACCACCTCCTTCGCGTTCTAACAAGGTCTCAGGACTTTGTCCGGTTTGTAAGCCAATGACATAAGAACCCGCATAGATATCCCCTCCGATCTTAGCGTCAACGAGGGTATTCAGTGTAAATCGTTTATAGCGTGCGCGAATGGTCCAGCCTCCAGTGAAATCGGGGGCGGCATTTCCTACGGGTACCAAGTTTTCGGTGATTAGATAATGGGTTCCATCATCGTTTACGATGGGCTGGCCGGTCCCTTCGTGGTACACGTAATCGTAGCCATAGATCGTACCGTAAGTATCTCCTTCCCGAACCGAAATATTAGGGCCAAATAAGCCCCAAATATTGGCTAGTTCCAAGGAGTTAGCACCATCACCCAAGCTGACTACGGTGTTTCGATTACGGGCCAAATTAATACCGGTTTCGAGGAAGAAATCCGGTTTTTGAATCACGTTGGCGGTAAGTGCCAGCTCAATACCCTGGTTTTCGAGGATGCCACTATTGATTCGTACTTGGTTAACTCCAGAGGAACTCGGTACGGGGGCGTCCAGAATTTGATCGAAGGAACGGATAAAATAGTACGTAAAATCCAGGTTGATACGGTCTTGCCAGAAACCTAGGGTAGTCCCTACTTCGAACGAATTAGCAATCTGTGGGCGCAATTCTACCGGCGGCTTTGTACTGGGGTGGGTGGCCGTTTGCTGATTGCCAAATGTCCCGGTATTGTAGATAAAATCCAATAAAAAGGGATCGGTATCGTTGGCCGTTTGGGCGTACGAACCGCGCAGCTTCCAGAAACTAAACCATTCTGGAAACGCAAAAGACTCGGTGAGAATATAGCTCAGCGAAGCCGAAGGGTAGAAGTAGGAATTACTCTCCAGCGGTAGCGAAGAGGACCAATCGTTGCG
>JBCDIO010000569.1:0-3488 GCA_038748815.1 Bacteroidota bacterium | reverse complement strand
GGAAAGTCTAGGGAGGGGGTAGCTCGGAAATGTACATCGATGCATACGCTATCTTCTTCGAATCTCCAGTTAGAGGGGACTTGTTCCCTTTCAGAGAAAAAAGCTAGAGCGGTATGGGCCTGGTTTTCAAAGGCCTTGATTCCTTCCAGGCGAAGGGTCCTTTGTTGGCCAGCATAGTTTTCGAAGAGTACTTCGTGGTGTAAGCACCGGAGCATGCCTGGGATATCCAAAGCGTTATAGGCTTTTAAATAGGCTAGAATGGTACGGTGCTTTTGCTCGAAATGGATCATAGGCGGTGTGGTTGCAAGTTTCAACCGAACGCTACTAGCATTAGTTCCTTAGTGGTCTGCTGGTAATTCTTGGTCAGAAATGGCATCACTTTCCGGATCGGGCCGCAGGTTTTCGGGAAGTCTTTTGGTCGTTCTGGCTCCCAGTTCACGGATTCGTTCCGCTCTTCCAATTAAAGTGCTACCGGGTTTTTTCCCGGTTTTCAGTTTTTGCATGGCCGAATGGTAACTACTCTGGGCCTGATCGATGCGCTGGCCAATCATTTGCATATCTTGGACAAAGGCCACAAAGCGATCGTAGAGTAGACCACTTTGGCGGGCTATTTCCAAGACAGAGCGTTTTTGTTTATCCTGTTTCCAAATGAATGAAACGGTGCGCATGGTGGCGAGTAGGGTAGAGGAGGTAACGATGACTACATTCTGGTCTAAGGCTTCCAAGAACAGTTTTGGATCCTCCTGTTGAGCTAATAAAAAAGCGGGTTCAATAGGTACGAACAGCAACAGATAGTCCGGGGTATTGATTTGGTATAACTGCTGATAATTTTTTCGACTGAGCCCTTTGACGTGTTGGCGAAGACTTTGTAGATGAGCTTTGAGATGTTGCTTTTGCTCTTCCGGACTTTCGGCGTGGAAGAAGCGCTCGTAAGCCGTTAAGGACACTTTGCTATCTACAATTAGCTGCTTATCCTCCGGCAGATGAATGATGAAATCGGGCCTTTTTTCTTTCCCTTCCTCGTCTTTGTAAGAGGATTGCACTTGGTAATGAACGTCTCTTTGTAGGCCGGCTTTTTCGAGTAAGAGTTCGAGGCTAAACTCTCCCCAATCTCCTTGAAATTTACTATCTCCTTTGAGGGCATTGACTAGCCGATTGGCGTCTTCCGATAGCTGCGTGTTGAGCTCTTTTAAATTGAAGATAGCCTCCCGTAAGGACATCTTTTCTTTGGCGTCGTCTAGGAATTTTCGTTCAATTCCTTCTTCAAACTCTTTGATCTTCTCCTTTAGTGGTCGAAGTAGGTGTTCTAGTTGGTGCTGATTTTGTTGGCTAAACTTTTGGGTTTTTTCGTCCAGAATACGGTTTGCGGTTTGTTCAAATTCGAGGCGAGCTTGTTGTTGTAGCTGTAAGAAGTGCTGATTTTGGTTTTGTATCTTTTCTTCTAACTGCTGATTCACAGCCCGGTGTGTGGCCAAGGCTTCCTGTTGGGTATTCAGTTGTTGTTGTAAATCCTGGCGTTCCAGCTTAACTTCCTCCAATTCCGCTTGCATATGGTCATGCATTTCTCTGCGTACAAATTGCCCTTGGTCCAGTCCTTTTCGTTGTAGAGCTATTCTGGCAAAAAGATATCCGATCAATAAGCCGGTTACAAGGCCTGCTGCCAGGTAGACTAAATAGAGGAGCGTAGCGTCCATATGCTGTGATATATCTAGGGAAATCGTATGATACAAAAATAGTATTGTAATTGCAACTTTTTGTTTCCATGCAATTTTTTGTTTTGATGAATTATTTGTTGCTATTTGACAATTATCATCCTTCTGATTCGTCCTTGTATAGTATCTTTACAACGATGCGGATATTTTGGTCCCTCATACTACTCTTCCAGGTCCTCCTGATCACCTTTCAGGAAGGAACCTTTTACTTGATCTTTAAGATCAATCAAGACTATTTGGCCGAGAATGTTTGTGAAGAGCGTTTTCAGCCGAAATCTTGCTGTGAAGGGATTTGTACCTTGCGTAAGGTGATTGAGCAAGCTCGAGAAGAGCCTAGTACCGAAAAGCCGGCCACGATTCCTACCCTGGACCGTGAACCCATTCATTTTTTACAACCTACCCAAGTATTGATAAGTCCGGTCTGCTGTGTTTCCGGGCAACCGCCCAGTAGATTAGTGTCTTGGAATGCTGTTTTCTTTAAACCATCTCTCTTGCGCCCGCCCATGGCCTAGTAGCCTATATGTCTCCTGTGGTTTTGGTATAATCCATGATCCCTTTAAAAGAAGGGCTTGTGATTTATTGGATAACTGTTTCAATTCGAGTATCCACTCTTCTTGTGATCAGTAGGAGACGAAACACACGCTTAGGGTTTACAAGAAAAACAGACACCAAATTTTCTAATTGACCTTTAGATTCATTCATCATGATGTAGTCATGCGTGGAAGGGTCTTTACAAATCACACCAACTTATGTTTAAGCTAATGAAAAACGGACTATTTGCCTTTTTGGCACTGGGTGTAACTTTTGCTAGTTGCAACAAAGAAGAAATGCACAGCGACTACAACGTAGACATTGAGATCATGTCTCCTGCGGAGGGTGCTGAGGTAACCATGGGAGAGGTAATGCACACTCATGTGGTATTCAGCCGCGAAGAAGGAGAAACGGTGCACAATGTGGTAGTGGAAGTGTTAGATGCCAATGGTGAAGTGGTAGCAACGTTGATCGATGATCATGTGCACACTGAAACCAGCTACGAATTTCACAGTATGGAGTTCACACCCACCGAAATGGGTGAACTGACGATTCGCGCAACTTCCTACGATCATGGAGATAAGTCGACCTCGGTGACCCAAGAAAGAACCGTTACGGTTGTACATGGTCACGGAGGGGCAGAATATGCGGTCTCCATCACTATCATGAGTCCAACGGAAGGAGCAAGCGTTACCGCCGGTGAGAACTTACACGTACACGTAGAATACGCGCACGATAACAGCGAGACGATTCACCACGTTAAAGTACAAATTATGGATATGGACGGTAATGTTTTATCCACTTTGGCGGAAGATCACGTGCATGAGGACTCTGGAGCTTATGCCTTCCACAGCATGGAGTATGTTCCTGCGGATACAGGATCTTTCATGGTCCGCGCGGCAAGCTCTAATCACGATCAATCGGTAGAAAAACACGCTATGGCGATGTTTACCGTAGAGTAAGCGATTATTGAATTCGAATAAAAAATGCCTTCCCATACACCAGGGGAAGGCATTTTTTGTAAACCTAGGGCTGAATGATCAGCGATTGAGCATAATGTTGGTGGTCATCCACAATGTGCAGTAGGTAATAACCAGCCGGAATACCGTCCAGCGAAAATACAGGATGGTCCTTTAAGTTTTGTTCTTTAACCCGGAGCAGCTTTCCCTCCAGGGAACGTATCTCAATACGTTGCGTTTTGGCATGGAAGATGCTTTGGCAAAATACCTGACTACTCGCCGGGTT
>JBCDIO010000568.1:0-3496 GCA_038748815.1 Bacteroidota bacterium | reverse complement strand
TTTCCTTGGATCCTACCGAGCCATTTACCGATTTTCATCCTTCACTTGAACTGACGGATGCTAATTTTCTAATAGATCAAGCAGGTGGGAGTTTCCTTTTTGTGTGGGCTTTTGCGGAACTGACCAATCCTTGTGCAGCTAGTTCTTCTCTCACTATTCCGGACGAGGAGGATTTATTTACGGTTCATTTTGTTGGAATTACAGGTAATACCGAAGTATTTATCTTCGATTCACCATTAGAGCCGTATATCACCCGGTTTAGTGCTTGTCCGGTAAATATTGGCTGTTTTTGCACTCAAACGGCCACAATCACGGTAGAAGGGGAGCCGTCTTCCGTCTTCGGCGGTAGGTCAATGAACGCCGCTCCCATCACCTTATTTCCCAATCCCGCTTCTCAATCTTTTCAGTTACAATGGCCAGACCAAGTCCCGAATGCGGAGCGGCTGCAAATATTGGATGTACATGGGAAGGTATTTTGGGACGATGTGTTTCGATTGGACCACCTTTGGTCCACCGAAGGGATGCCAGCTGGCCTCTATTTTATCCGCCTCTTGTGGAATGATGGTCAATCATGGACCAAATCACTGCTTGTTGAGTAAAAAGACTACAATAGAGAGGGGCATCCGTTAAAGTTTTCAAAAAAAGTACGTTTATCTCCATGCGCTTAAAGAGCCGCTACCAACTTGGTAGCGGCTCTTCTTTCGATCATTCGGTTGGTGGAAGCTCCTAAAGATCAATCCATAAGATCATCAAAACATGTGAACGTATGTTTGTATAAAACTTTATTAATTTAATAAAAATAGCCTTTGGGTTTTGTAATATTCTAAATGAAGCGTTTGAATTTTTAGTGATTTGATGATAGCTTTGTCCGTGATTTTCGCTTCACCAAATCTCTTTTACCGAGATTTTCGAAGCGGGTAACCAGAGGCTAAGCCTATGAAGTCAGTGCTCAAGGAATCATCCATCCATCCACAAAACGCATCCGAAAAACCCAGTTCATTTGATCTGGATCATTTGAATGCTATTTTCACCCCGCTATCCTTCCAAGAGCGCTTACATTTATTGTATGCTTACTTCCATCAATCGGAAGTCCTCGTCACCTCTTCCTTTGGTACCCAGTCTGTTTTTCTGTTGCATTTGTTGCACCAATTGAAGCCCACCCAGAAAGTCCATTTTATCAATACTGGTTATCACTTTCCAGAAACGTTAGCGTACCGGAAGTTGCTCGAATCCTCTCTGCAACTTTCTATTATTGATGTGCATCCTGCGCCTGAGCAACATCAGTTGAGTCAGGAACAATCGATGTGGGAAAATCAACCGAACCGTTGCTGCTTTTACAATAAGGTAAAGCCGCTGCAAGGGGTAAAAGTAGGACATAAGGTTTGGATATCGGGGGTGATGGGATTTCAAACGCCTACCCGCAAAGGCTTGCGCGTTTTTGAACAATCCGAAGACATCATCAAGTTCCACCCCTTTATTGACATCGACGAAGGCGAACTCCTTTACCATATGGACCGCTACAAACTACCCCGCCACCCACTAGAGGCAAAAGGATATGGCTCCATTGGTTGTTCTCACTGCACCCGCAAGGGCGATGGCCGTTCTGGCCGTTGGTCTAATAGCAATAAAACGGAGTGTGGGCTTCACTTACCCATGCCCGATTCTAAAGCGTAATATTAGGCTTTGTCGTCCGCTAGCTATTCTAAGACTCTTCTGGAGTTGACTTTTTCATTCATTCTGGAAAAATTGATATATGTGTTGAGTAGATGTCTACTCCTTTAATGCGCTCCTGAAAAATCCTCTAATCGTCAATCGCCAAACTTATCCAAGGCTCGCCCAGCTGTATACGGATCTCTTTGGTACTTGAACACTCTTTTTTGTGTAAAACACGAAACGGATGACTCCTATCGTTGTATAGGGGTGCTACCCCGTTGACTCTGAACAAACCAATGAACAACCATGATCCAAATTAAATGTATGGTTCTGCCTATTTTATTTCTTTTGAGCAGCTGCTCAACCCCCGTTCAAGAACCCATTCATACGCCGAGTTCCTCTTTTGGGGAAGATCTTCTTTCCGCGATCAATGAATTGCGGGTATCGGGCTGCCAATGTGGGAATACCTACATGTCGGCGGTTGATCCACTGACTTGGGATCTTCGTCTAGAATCGGCCGCCGAGATGCATGCCAAAGACATGCACACCAATGATTTTTTTGACCATAAAGGCTCCGACGGATCCCAGGTTTGGGATCGGGTAGGTGAAGCCGGTTTTGACTGGATGGCGGTCGCTGAGAATATTGCCTGGGGGCACGATAGTATTGAAGAGGTGGTGCAGTCCTGGAAAAAAAGTAGCGGTCATTGTAAAACATTAATGTCCCCTGAGTATTCCTTTACGGGGGCCGCCAAAGTTGGGACCTATTGGGTGCAGACCTTTGCGGATCAATAAATACTGGATTTTATAAGCGGCCAGCAAAAGGAAGATTGGCTATCAGATACCCCGAGAAACGCTTACTTTCCTCGGGGTATTTGTATTTTGGACATTGGAAAATCAATATATTGTCGATCCAGTCAAATGATAGAATTCCATATATTCTTCCCCCTCTATTTCTACCAAACTTACTGTTAGCATGAAACCTACGCCAAGACGTTTTAACAAGATCCTGGTGGCTAATCGCGGAGAAATCGCTATTCGTGTCCTACGCGCTGCCTCAGAGCTCAATTTACGAACCGTAGCTATTTATACTTACGAAGATCGTTACTCTCTGCATCGCTATAAAGCAGATGAGTCTTACCAGATTGGTCGAGACGATGATCCACTGAAGCCTTACCTCGATATTGAAGAAATCCTTCGAGTTGCTAAACAAGTAGGAGTAGAAGCAGTGCACCCAGGGTATGGTTTTCTTTCGGAGAATGTACACTTTGCCCGCCGCTGTCAAGAAGAAGGTATCTTCTTTATTGGGCCGGATCCGGAAGTGATGGAACGACTGGGCGATAAAGTGCGAGCCAAGGAAGTAGCAAGAACGGTTGGGGTTCCTCTGATCGAAGACAGTCGAGAATCATTAACGGATGTTGAGGTCGCACTGCGGGAAGCGAATCGAATTGGCTATCCCGTTATTTTGAAGGCCGCCGCCGGGGGCGGCGGACGTGGAATGCGTATTGCTCGGGGGGACGAAGATATCCGCCGAGACTTCCCCGAGGCCAAAGGGGAAGCCGGAACCGCCTTTGGTGATGACACGATCTTTATTGAAAAGTTTGTGGAGAACCCCAAGCATATTGAAGTGCAAATACTCGGAGATCAGGAAGGGAATTTAGTGCATTTATACGAGCGGGACTGTTCGGTGCAGCGTCGATTCCAAAAAGTAGTAGAGGTAGCACCTTGTCTCACGATCAAGCAAGAAACAAAGGATAATCTCTATGCCTATTCCCTGGCGCTCGCCCGAGAGGTAAATTACAGCCACGCAGGGACTGTAGAATTCTTAGTTGACCAAGAAGAAAAT
>JBCDIO010000567.1:0-3505 GCA_038748815.1 Bacteroidota bacterium | reverse complement strand
ATCCCGTTTACCCGGGCGAAGATGACGCTATACGATCCGGGCTTAGAAACCGCACTCTTGAAAAGCCCCTTGGAGTTCCTGGGGCATCTCATTGTAGAAATATGCTTTGATTAAGTATTTACCTAGGTTAGATCCAGAGCCTTCATCACCGAGCAAATAGCCGAGGTTCGTTACATTACCAACAACGTTTCGGCCATCGTAAGAGCAGGAATTGGAGCCGGTACCAAGAATGCAAGAAATACCCGGTTGTGTGCCGCAACTAGCTCGGGCGGCGCCTAGAAGATCATGGTGGACTTCGATATCGGCATTCGGAAAAATAGGCCGGAGGGCTTGGCGAATAATCTCCTTGCGTGGGAAGTCCCAGCAGCCAGATCCGTAGAAGAAAAGCATTGCTTCTTGCTCTCGATCAATTTGATGGTCGATTCGATGATCCATTTCTTCTGAGATGAAATCAACGGTATGAAAAACGGGATTGAATCCTTTTGTACTCACTTCAAGGGTTTGCCCATCATTTCCCAAAAAGGCCCAATCCGCTTTGGTAGAACCACTATCTGCAATTATTAGCATACCACAAAAGTTAGATCAAAAAACAGCAATCAAGTATTTTAGACAAAGGTAGTGTAAATATGACACTAACTAAGAATTTCCTTCCATCTAATTTTGAAAGCCCATAACGGCTTTGTCGGGAGGGGAAGAACGGAGCCGGGGCAGAGACCACTGGTATAGGGGTATCTCCGTACGTTGTAAAGACTACTTCTGGCGAGAACCTTCGCAAATCCAGTGCATCTGGGAAGCTAATGCTATGGCAGCCTGGTCTGGTCGTTTTGCGATATTCTCATTCTAATCATCTAGCGGTTTGTCCTTCAGATTCTTTTATGCATGATCAGCAAAGATGTAGGCAGTTCGCTCGCGAAGCTAGGCTATACAAATTCTTGAACAGAAACAATTTGTTTTATTTGTTTTAAATGTCTTGATTTGTAAAACAAAAAGTTTTACCTTTGAAGAGTCAATCAATTTTAAAACATATATGCAACATTCCAATGATCCAACAAAATATGTCATACCAGGGGAGTAAACCCCATGAAATGACCATTTCCCTCCGTTGGCTACTGCAAATGGTCAAACAATATTGGTTCCAATTATTTTTAGTCGGGATGGTTTTCCACCTCTATTTTAACAAGGATATTTCCATTCAAGTCAATGTACGAGATAAAAACCCAGTCTCGCAAGAGCAAACTTCTTGGCAAAATACCGGTGGTCAGGCGGTGCTTTCTAGTATGGCTCCCATCGATATTTCCACCAACCATGCGACGGGTGGACCACCCACTTTTTCCAATTTGGCATTTATTCTAGATCCAAATCTCGCCGAGGTACGAGAGGTCTCAGCCTCGATCGTAAAAGAAAATTTGGAAGTTAACCGTAAGTACGTAGAACGCTTTGCCAAGGTGGCAATTTCTGAGATGAAAAAATTCCAAATCCCCGCGAGTATTATATTGGCCCAAGGCTTACTAGGGTCCAATGCTGGAGAAAGTTCTTTCAGTGCTAAAGGACATAATCATTTTCAGATTCCCTGTGATCCAACCTGCCTGGATTGTGGTTGTGCCACCTTTTCCAATAATGGACAAGCCGCTCCTTTTCGAACATTCAATACCGACTGGGAGAGTTACCGAGAACATTCTTTGATGTTAGGGATGGGCGATTTTGACGACCTTATTCATAATAAGAGTGCTTACACAGAATGGGCAGAACGGATTGAAGAACTTTGGTATCCAGCAGACACCCAATACTCCCGGAAATTGGTCCGGATTATCGAGGCATTGGATCTCTATTACTTTGACCGGGTATAAGGACCGAACACTCACTTGTTTGGACCGGTCTACTTTCTATCCATTCACCAAGCCCCCACGTATGAGCATTCATCTATTCTACAAAAAGGAGCACTAATGCAGTGCTCCTTTTTGTTATTTCTAAAAATCCATCTCATCATCTCCTTCTCGACCTCCGCGGCCACCACCCCGTTTTCTTTTTTCTTGTTGCAGAGCAAAGGCAAAACCTAGATAAATAATCTGGCTTTCTCGCTTGAAGGTATTATCCAGCTCAAAGGTTCCCGTTGCTGTTTGGAAACTGAACTGTCTGGTGTTACCAATATCACTGATGCGTAAAGTGATGGAGGCTCTTCGGTTTAAGAACTCCTTCCGAATTGCTCCATCAAAGGAATAAATTGGATCAATCATACCCTGGGCAGTAACTCCCCGGGTACGGTAGAATCCACTAAGTTGTATATTCCAGGAATTCTTAACGTTAAAGATGGACATGATACGGCCAGATCCCATATATCCATTGTTGGTCAAATCAGATTCGACATTATCACCATTGATCTGGCGACGGAAAGCCGTAAAATTTCCATTGACCGACCACCAAGGAGTGATTCGAACATTTCCAACGAATTCCAGTCCAATACTTTGTCCACTTTCCAGATTAGCCCAAGTAGAGACGCGAGCCGAATCATCAATTACGGATGAGAACGTCAATAGGTAATTGTAAAGATCCTCGTTTAATTCCGTTTCCGCCGCCGCAAACGAAGTCGTATATCGCTGCATGATTTGACGGGTATCTTTAAAAAAGACGGCGCTAGTGACCGTCACCTTATCCCAGGATTTTTGGATACCCAATTCTAGGGAATTAATAGTCTCCGGTAAGAGGCGAGGGTTCCCAACTCGGATATTACGCGGATCAGCAAGACTAGGGAAGGGGTTTAACGAACGAGTGCGGGGCCGGTTGACTCGTCGGGAGTAGCTAAACTGTATTTGGCGATTATTGCTAAGGTTACGAGTAATCGAAGCCGAGGGGAAGAGCAAAAAGTAATTATTGATGAAATTATCACCCGAGCTGATGAGGTCAAAATTGGTGAAGGCTTGCTCGGCTCGCAAACCAGCTTGTAAAGCCCATTTCTCTGTTTCCTTGGTTCCTTGCAGATAAACGGCATAGATATCTTCTCGGTAGATGAAGTCATTGGAGATATCGGTATTGACTAGATAATCCTGGGTTCCCGGATCGAAGTTTTCTACCACAAAGTCGTCGCTCAGAGATTTCCAGGAAAATAGGCCACCCGCCTCCAACAAGTAGCCGTCTAAGGGCAGTACGTAGTCCGTTTGTTGAATGATGGTGCGATTGAATCGAGTGGAGCTAGAGCGTTGTATGGTATCGGCGAGCTGATTTCCATCCAAGTCGTAGAATAATTCGGTAAAGTCATTAATACTCTCGGAAGGACTTTCGGCGTACCGCAGGGTCAGGTTGATCTCTTGCCCGTTTCGATCAAAAAGGTGTCGCAAGCCTAAATCATACTCTAAGGGTTGACTAGCCTGTTCTTCGAGCTCCATCCGTTCGGAGGTTTGGTACAAGGTAGTCGGATCAGAGAGATAGCGAAATTGCGCAGCACTTTCTTCGTTGGAAACCCGCCAGGTCCAGGTACCGGAGGCGTTTAAGGTAGTCATAGGGCTGATAT
>JBCDIO010000566.1:0-3513 GCA_038748815.1 Bacteroidota bacterium | reverse complement strand
TATATGTGATTTATGGACAAGAAATGCGAGAAGTTCGCTTCAAACTCACTGGAAAGTGGGGCGGTATCTGGCAAAAAAACTGGTCCGATCAAAGTAAAATAGTTAGATATAAAGAATTCTACTAGGATGGATCCCTTAAAAAAGAATACCAAGGAATTGCCCTATTAAAGGCTTACGAGAAACAGGCCTCCGGCTGCGCCGAGAATCTATATCCCCAAGGGGATTATACTGAATACAACGAAGATGGATCGGTAGCTTTACGCCGTAATTACGATACCGGTGCGGCTAGTGGGAGTAAACTAGCGTATAGCGAAGTAGGGCAGCAAAAAATACTTGATTTACAAAAGATAGCCGATTCCATAGTGGTGGCTCAATATGGGAAAGCTTTTTTCAAATCAAATATTCGGCGCGATTTTGAAGCAACCACCGGGTATTATCCCAATTCACCTTCCTATCACCGAAACTTAGGTTTCCCAAATTCACAAGACCGATCGAGTGGTTGGTTTATGCCCCAGCAGGATACGATCACCTATGCCGATTTTGGCTACACTATTTTTCTATCGGATGAATCGTTGGCCCGTTCCATTAATATTCGAATGAGTCAATACGGATACATGGTTGATCAGGTAGATCAGAGTGATGCCCGTAAACGAAATATGACCCGAGGTTTATTAGAAAAACCATTTGGGGGCAAACCTTTATCATTGAAAGCTGCTCGGAAAATACTGACAAAGGCGGGGTACGAACTTCCAGATGAAGGCGTTGTGTTAGATGGCGTGTGGGAAGCTTCTGCCAAAGGAAGCTCTACGGGAATCTTTTACTACCGCTATCGTTACAATCGCTTCGAAAAGAAGCTAAGTGGAGGGCGTTTGTACGTCTACGACGAGATTCTACTAAATCCATTTACCGGCGATATTCTGGCCGATCGAGAATTTAAAGATGGGGTCTTCATGGAAGGCGGCTACAGTCGACGGGAGCAACGTAATGGGCTTTATGGATTTACGGACGAGTGGGATCCGGAAGAACCTCTAATCCCATTCCTATATCAAGAACTTCCGCGGAAGTTGTCCTACACCATGATTGCCAAGAAAGATGGGAAATACGGCATGATTACTAATCGGAATGTGGAATTACTTCCCTTCGAGTACGAACGACTGTACTTAATCCCCAGTAAGAAAATCCGATTCAATAAAGAATATGTGGTGGCTACTAAAGATGGGAAAAAAGGCCTAGTCAATCTCCAGAATGAGATCATCCTCCCTTTTAAATATGATCGGATCGCTAAACGGGATGAGCAGTCGGTGGAGGCGCAGATTGGAGAAGAATCTCCCATTATTTACGATTTCCGTAGCCAAAGCATATTGAAGTAATGGCTCCCCATCCATTTCCACGCCTCTTTGAAACGGATCGGTTATGGCTCCGCGCTACGGACATACAGGACGCTCGATTTGTGTTAGATCTACTGAATACCCCCAAGTGGCACCAGTATATTGGAGATCGTGGCGTACGAACGATAGAAGATGCCAGTCGGTATATCCAGGAGCGTATGTTACCGCAGTTAGAACGCTTGGGTTTCGGAAACTACACCGTCATTCGCAAGAGTGATGGACGCAAGATGGGATCTTGTGGACTGTACGACCGGGAAGGTCTGGAAGGGGTAGATATTGGCTTTGCTTTTTTACCCGACTGCGAGGGGAAAGGGTATGGCACGGAAAGTGCACTGAAAATGAAAACATTGGCCTTTGAGGTGTTCGGAGTCGATCGAATCTCCGGGATTACTGTCAAGGAGAATATTGCTTCGCAACGCCTCCTGGAGAAGATCGGTCTACGATTCGTCGAATACATGCACTTGCCGAATGATCCAGAAGAAATTATGCTCTATCGCTTGGATCGGATATTAAAGTAAGCGACTTCGATTTTGAACTTTTGCGGGTAGTTTCTTAAGTTAACAAGAACCTAAATACTTCTGCTATGCAAGATCGTGATGCTTCCATGGTGCCTGACAACCAGCACAAAGATATACCGGGTAATCCTTCCACGGCGAAAAGTAGTGCCTTTCGCCTTCGGAAGGAAGCAAGTCCTGATTCCTTACGGGTCCTAAGTCCCGCAGACTGGGCCTTCTGGCAAGAGCAAGGTTATGTAGTGATTAAACAAGCGATTCCTCGTGCTCAGGCCGCCGAGACTGCTGCTTTTCTTTGGAAGTTTGAAGAAAAAAGCCCAGATGATCCAACCTCTTGGTACACCGCTCCCCGGGCTGAAATGCAGATGAAAGAATTGGCCGGTACCGGCATGGTAGAGGTGTATAATCACCAACGGCTATGGAATAATCGCCAAATGCCTAAGGTTTATAATGCTTTTGTAGATATCTGGGGCAGTGAAGAACTGTGGGTGACGATTGATCGAGCGAATCTCAATTTCCCAATCCGGCCCGGTTTTACGTATAATGGCTTCATTCACTGGGATTATGATCCCGAAACCAAGCCTCAGAATGTGCAAGGGGTCTTGGCTTTAGCGGATCAGACGGACGAACAAATGGGAGGCTATCAGTGCATTCCTTGGTTGTTTCAAAACTACGACACCTGGAAATTGACCCAGCCGATGGATCGTGATCGGTTCAAACCCGATGTTTCGGATCTGCAAGATAAATTGGTCAAGGTTCCTTTAGAAGCCGGCGATCTACTCATTTTCAATAGTTCTTTACCCCATGGCATTCGACCCAATCATTCTGTGGATGGGGTGCGTATTGCCCAGTACATTTCCATGATGCCCGCTCAGAATGGGCACCGAGAATTGCGCGACTGGCGGGTGCGATCCTGGAAAGAACGCATTGCTCCCGAGGGTTATGCCTTTCCTGGAGATCCCCGAAATTGGGAACGCGATCGCTACCAGACGGCCCAGCTTACAGAGTTGGGGGAGAAGTTATTGGGGCTGCGAGCTTGGTAGCTTCATTATTCCAGACTATCTATTTAGTAACGCACCTTTTACGCCTACCCTTTACGTCTACGCCCCAGGTACTCGGGATGAGGTCTCGTAGACGTAAGAGATTAGATTTTTTGCAGCTTTTCGATGCCATTTACCCCCGGTTTTCCTAAAAAAAAGTCAAATCTTGGTCTATAAAAAAATTTAACACTTGCTTCACAAACGAACGTTTGTTAGCTTTGTTGAATAAGCATAGCTACTACGACAGAAATATGGCCACAAAATTTCACTCTTTACGGGTTAAATCCATCGAAAAGGTAACTGCTGAATGTAGCGTCCTAGCGTTCGATGTGCCCAAAGAACTAGCCGAAACCTTTAGTTACAAGCAAGGACAGTACCTCACGTTGCGTGCCGATATTAATGGCGAAGACATCCGTAGGTCCTATTCGTTATGTTCCGGCCCCCTGGAACAGGAGTGGAAGGTTGCGGTTAAAAAAGTAGAAGATGGCCGATTTTCTACCTTTGCAAACGAAATACTACAAGAAGGAGATACCCTAGAGGTAATGCCTCCCGCTGGTCGCTTCTTTGTAGAAG
>JBCDIO010000565.1:0-3519 GCA_038748815.1 Bacteroidota bacterium | reverse complement strand
TGGAAAAAGTTAACCATTACCGGTGTCGGGAAAGATCAGCGGACCTTTACGGTCGAATAATTACAGGAATCGGAGGGAATAAAAAACCTCTGGAAGCGGGAGTTTATTAATTTTGCGACAACGTATCTGTTCGGAGCAGAAGACCAACTAAAACGGTTTTTTGAAGCTAAAAGACGAGTGAAATATGAAACTTCGACCAATTTTATGGGCGCTAAGTGCGGGCATTTTATTGATGGCTTGCGAAACCCAAAACACTGCTTGGAAAGAAACAAGCAATGATCCGGAGATCGTTCATCGGTCTATGAAAAAGCTAACCGATGTAATCGTGCACGATATCTTTTCTCCACCGGTAGCCAGTCGGGTGTATGCCTATCCGAGCATCGCCGCCTACGAGGTCATTCAACACATGGATCCGAGCTACCAAAGTATGGCCAACCAGTTGAATCAGCTTTTGGCCCCTCCACCACCCGAAGCAGGTAAAGATTATTGCTATCCGCTGGCAAGCATCCAGGCTTTCTTGCAGGTAGGAAAGGCCCTGATTTTCTCCGAAGAGAAAATTACATCTTTTCAGGAAGAACTCTTAGCTGAATTCGAAGCTATGGGAGTACCAAGATCCGTTATGAATCGCTCCATAGCCTACGGAGATACGGTAGCTCAGCACATATTGGATTATTCGAAAACGGATAATTATAAAGAGACTCGGACCTATCCTAAGTACACCATCCCTAAGGATCCGGCGAAATGGAAGCCAACGCCACCGGACTATATGGATGGGATCGAACCACACTGGCGGGAAATTCGACCGTTCGTATTAGATAGCGCCCAGCAATTCTCACCGCCCCCTCCAACGGCCTTTAATTTGGATAAAGAAAGTACATTCATGAAAGAAACCATGGAGGTATACCATGCTTTGCAGGTAGAAGGGGAGGAGAAAGAAGAGCGTATTGAAATCGCTCGTTTCTGGGACTGTAACCCGTACGTCTCCAATCATGCCGGACACGTTATGTTTGCGACCAAGAAGATTACCCCAGGTGGCCACTGGATTGGTATTTCAGAAATTGCTTGTAAGCAGGCGGATGCCTCTTTTTTAGAATCGGTCCATACCTACGCTCGGGTTTCCATTGCACTAGCGGATGCCTTTATCAGCTGTTGGGATGAGAAATATCGGTCTAATCTGATCCGCCCCGAGACGGTGATCAATATTTATATTGATGAAGAATGGCGACCGACTCTGCAAACGCCCCCCTTCCCAGAGCACACTTCGGGACATAGTGTAATCTCCCGTTCTGCGGCGATTACGCTAACCGAGTTATTTGGCGATAATTTCGCTTTTGTTGATACCGTGGAGGAAGAATACGGCTTGCCCGTTCGTTCCTTCAGCTCTTTCTTACAGGCTTCCGAAGAAGCGGCCGTAAGCCGTTTATACGGTGGAATCCACTATCGACCGGCGATTGATTACGGAGTAGCGCAGGGGGAGAAGGTTGGTAAATTTATCAACAGTCGGTTGCAAACGCACACTCAACAACTAGGGCAGCGCTAAGGACTAGAGTTTGTCCCAAAAAAGTGCGGAGGGCTTCTTACCTTTACGCCACTTTTCAGGATTTGCAGAATATGGGGCTGGTTAGCCCATTGGGAAAAGGAAAGGGAATTTATTAAGTAGCTATAATCAAATGATTAAAAGCCTTTCCATTCAGAATTACGCGATTATCGAAAGCCTGGAGATTGATTTCTCCAAGGGACTTACGATTATTACAGGAGAAACTGGAGCCGGTAAGTCGATCCTACTGGGGGCCTTGGGCCTGATTATGGGACAACGAGCGGACACCAAATCACTGTACGATCTAGAACGTAAATGTTCTATTGAAGCGATCTTCGATGTTAGTGCCTATAAGCTAAAGTCCTTCTTTCAAGAGAATGATTTAGACTATGATAAAGAGCTCGTGATTCGCCGGGAGATTACTCCATCCGGCAAATCACGGGCTTTTGTAAATGATACACCCACCAACCTAAAGGTTTTACAACAGCTGAGTGCGGCCTTGATCGATTTGCATCAGCAATTTGATACCTTGGATATTCATGAGGTTTCCTTTCAACTTCGGATGTTAGATGCCCTGGCGGACAATGCAAAGCTGTTGGCTAAGTACGAAGGGCGGTACGCTTCTTACCAGCAGAATCGACGTATGTTGGGAAAGCTTCGGGATCAGGATGCTACTGCCCACCGCGAATCTGAATTTTTGCAGTTTCAATTCAATGAATTGTCAGAAGGGGAGTTGATCGATGGAGAACAGGAACAACTTGAAGGAGAATTAGCTACCCTCAATAATGCTGAAGAGATCAAGCGTACGCTCTCCGGTGCCTTTCAGCACCTATTGGAGTCTGAGCAATCCGTAATTAGCCAATTGGAACAACTCAACTTATCCGTTGCGCAGATCAAGGATTTTCATCCTAAGTTAGACGGCTGCCAGGGACGCTTTCAGGGGTTGATCTTTGAGTTGGAAGAACTAGCAAAGGAGTTTGAAGAAATAGCTGAAAGTACTGAATACAATCCCGAGCGGATTCAAGAGGTCAACGAACGATTGGACCTCATCTATCGACTGCAAACCAAACATCAGGTAGGGTCGGTGAAGGAGTTACTAGAAATCCAACATGACTTGGAGCAAAAGCTGCAAGGATTTAACGATATTTCTCAACAGCTATTAGACCTAGAAAAGCAATTAGAGGAAGACAAGGAATCTCTCCGGCAATGGGCTGATAAGCTACGGGAACGTCGACAAAAGGTGATTCCCAGTTTTGAGAAAAAAATCCTTAAGCTACTCGGCCACATGTCGATGGAACACGCTCAATTACGGATCGAGCTTTCCGGTCGGGAAGACTTTGGCCCTACAGGGTTAGATGAAGTACAGTATCTGTTTGCAGCTAATAAAGGTGGACGTATGCAATTGATCAAAGACGTCGCCTCCGGCGGGGAGATTTCTCGTCTAACTCTGGTTACCAAGTCGCTAGTTGCGAGTGCTATTCCGCTACCAACTCTAATCTTCGACGAGATCGATACCGGTATTTCGGGGGACGTAGCCTTACGCATGGGGGATATACTACGAAAACTATCCAATGATCACCAAGTGGTTTCGATCACTCACTCGCCGCAAATCGCTAGTAAAGCGGACGCCCACTACTTTGTCTACAAACAGATTAAAGACGAACGCACGCTGACAAAGGTCCGTTCTCTCAGTCTGGAAGAACGCATCCGGGCGATCGCAGTGATGTTGAGTCAGAATCCTCCGAGCGAAGCGGCATTGGATAATGCCCGCGAGCTCATCGAACAAAGCTAAACCAACTTATCTAAGTTCTAATTGATAAAGATTATGGCAAACGATTTATTAAAAGGGAAACGTGGCGTCATCTTTGGTGCATTAGATGAGCAATCTATTGCCTGGAAAGTGGCCGAACGTTGTGTAGAAGAAGGGGCGATTATTACCCTGACGAATGCTCCCGTTGCAATGAGGTTTGGAAAGATCCAGG
>JBCDIO010000564.1:0-3520 GCA_038748815.1 Bacteroidota bacterium | reverse complement strand
CTGCCCCACAATGGTGACAATAATCTTCCAGCGTATCTTCTTCTACAATCACATTGAGACAAGAGGAGCAGCGCACGCTGGAGCCCAACCGGAACTTCCCTTTAAACTGCCGAATCGCTTCCTCTAAATATCGGACGGGTAAAGAGAAACCCAGGTTTTCTCCATTCTTCAACACGAAGGTATTAATGCCAATCACCTGCCCTTCCAAATTTAACAAAGGGCCCCCGCTATTTCCTGGATTAAGAGCAGCATCATGCTGTAGATAATCGATATCTCGCTCGGTATGCCGGGTATTGGAAATAATACCCTGGGTAGCGGTATACTTGAGTCCGAAGGGGTGTCCTACCGCGATTACTTGCTCTCCCTGAACTGGTTCTCGGTCTAAGAGTACTTTGGTGGTAGGGAGTTGTAGATTAGCCGGAGCCTCTAGAAAAGCTAGGTCAAACTTTTGGTCCAGATAAAGTACCCGAACCAACTGCTTGGGTACTTCGGTACTAGATATTACCACGTGTGGATTGTCCCGAACAACGTGTTCGTTGGTTATGATCAGCTGAAATTCACTGAGATAGAACCCCGTTCCCGTGCTGTAAGGAGTAGCAATCTGGACCACGAGATCTTTGTAGTGTTCAATAACCTCTTTCATAATCAATCGACAGCTGTGAAGAAGGTGTAAGGTAGGCAATTATACCCAAAACGTGGTAGTTTGTTTGGGTAGTTCTCAATCACTACTACACATGCTTACAGGTATACCCCAGCCCACTCAGGTTGCCCAATCTAACTACCGTAGTATTGCTTGGGGGTCAAGCGATTGTCCGTAGAATAGAACTGTTTGTGGCTCTGTGGTTCTACTAAGAGGTTCTAAAAATGGACCAGGCGTTGAGTCACTATTTGAGCACCATTGTGGATCTGAACTAAGTAGATTCCAGCTACCAAAGAATGAAGGGGTATTACCCATTCGTGTTGTCCAGCACTCCGGGTTACCTTTTCCGATATAATTTGGTCACCATTGATCGTTAAAAGGCGTAGTTCTAAGGAGCTTTGATAAGCCTGGCTAAAAGACAAATACAAGGCATCCGCATAGGTACCAGCTCGATCAATGGAAAGCGGAGCTAATGGACGAATATCCAGACTAATAAGGCCTGAGTATTCGAAGGCTCCATCAAAATCTACTTGTTTTAGGCGATAATAGATAGGACCCGCAAAATTTTCGCGCGATGGTGTTCTATCCATATAAGAGTAATATAACTCAGCCTGAGAATTCCCAGCTCCTTGGATCTGAGCTACCTCTTTGAATACTTGCCCATCAAAAGAACGTTCCACAAAGAATCCTTCGTTGTCCGTTTCTGTCGCAGTGGCCCATTCTAATAGAACCCCTCCTTCGGTTACTCCTCCCCGGAAGTACAAAAACTCTACGGGTACCGCTAAACAACCAATACTATTGGTTGTACCACAAGGATTTGACACTTGACAGGTGAAAATACTTAAGTTGTACGCTGACCCCGTTATATTATTTATGATCAACTGAGATTCGGTAGGAGAAAGAGCCGTTATCGTGAAATCACCGCCCGAGGAGATTGGCACACCATCCTCTAACCACTTAAAGCTAAGTCCCTCTCCGGTAGGATCCGTAGCCGTTACTGAGGTGGTTAAGGTATTTCCAGTGTTTACGCAGGTTTGATTGCTAATGGCTGGCTCTGCTCCAGACTTAATATCAATACTTTCGATGGAGCTCCCGCAGGCATTCGTTACCGTTACGGTATAAGTCCCCGAAGTACTTACGGTGGTTGAGTCTACCGTTGTCCCGTTAGACCAGGAGTAGGTTTCATTGCCGGTACTATTGGACACACTAGCCGTCAGCGTACCCGTTTCTCCATTACAAAGATAGATGTCAGGAAATGCTTCTATGGTAACTTCTGGTGTCTCTTGTACCATCAAATTAAAGGAGAGATTTACATCTGGCTCGCCACAACCATCACAAGATAAGGTTACGGTAATTTGATAGGTTCCGCTAGCCGTTGGATGCAAAATGTAATTAAAGGGAACTACAATCGTATTTCCGTTCATAATATTACCCGTTAAAGGGATTCCAACATCATTAAGGACTACATCCGGTGAGGAACCATTAATAGCATAGCTAGTATTGAAACCATTAGTACCAACATCGGTCAGTTGATAGGCAATTAAATTAATTCCCCCGGCGCAGCTGACCAAGGGATCCGGGCTATTAGGTATTCGAAAGGCGGTATAATCTTGGGCAAATAAAGAAAGGCTTGCTCCCAGTAACAAACTAAAAAGTACAGTTCTTTTCATGACTGTAGGTTTCGGCGTGATCAATGTTGAAAAAAATTTTAGCAAACGGACGAGTTACCCTATTCGCAGGAATAAGGATTTACTTGACCAAGGGAGAGAAAGCGAAAAAATAGTGGAGAACAGCCGTCATCAGGTGGGGAGAATGCTTAGGAAATTCGGACAATTTACCAAACAGGTCTGACGAATAACATTGGATTCGCAAGATAGGCACTTTCGTTTCGGGAAGCAAGATAGCTGCTTTTTTGCAGGAAAATTATCCAATAAAGATTACCTTTTTTCAGGTATTTAGATGCCTAAATTAGAAGTGATTGGGATTGCGCAAGCCTCCTAGAAGGAGGTTTAAGATGTCTGATTCTAGGGCAGTTCGGCTCATAGCTTCATGTTTGGGGTTCCAGTAGTGTAACCACCGAACGGACGTGATGATGGTGAACAGGGCAATCGAGGGATTGACCGTTTTCAACTGCCCGGACTCAATCCCTTTTTGGATAACCGTTTTGAAACGGTTTTCGTAGTTCTTGCGCAATTCGAGAAAGTCCGTCAAGAAGGGTTCTTCCAAATGTTTCCATTCATCGTTAAAAACAGTAACGGAAGTGGGGTTTTCCAGGGCAATTCGAATGTGGAGTCGAATTAATTCTTGGACCTGTTCCACCGGATCGGTCGTCCGCTTTTCGATCTCATCAATTCCTGCCACGAAGCGATGTGCATTATCGAAGCAGATCTTTTGCAGAATTTCTTCTTTTTTACGGATGTGACTATAAAGGCTAGAGGCCTTTAAGTTCACGCGGTCCGCTAAATCACGCATGGAGGCGGCGTTATATCCTTTTTCCTGGAAGAGCTTTGCGGCTTCTTCGAAGATTAACTGCTTTTTATTCTTGGGTGGTTGCGCCATGTTAACTACTTAGAGCTTGTTTGGGATTCATTCACCATTGGGGCCTTCTTTAAAAAGGGAGCGGTGGATTTGGTTGGCTGGACGGTAATATACTTCCGATTCTAAATCGGTCAGTCGGATAGTTAAGACGGTCAAATATCCTGTTCATTTGTACTTCCAATAGATGTTAAATACTTTGTAAGTTAAATTAATGAATATTTTGACAGAGGCAATTTTTGTTCAGATTAAGGTGCGGCGGAACCTAGTAGCCATTGCTACGAAAGCGAGCACATAACGACGAACTGGGCAAAAAGAACCCATTAAAGATGGGTAGAAATTTAG
>JBCDIO010000563.1:0-3525 GCA_038748815.1 Bacteroidota bacterium | reverse complement strand
TTGGGGAAAGCAGGCTGACTTCTTGTTAACATTCCCCAACTCCTTAGCTGGGCATAGAGCGTTGAACCTGGCTTTGATTTTTGCAGAAGATACCGGATTTTC
Source organism: Bacteroidota bacterium (assembly GCA_038748815.1). Taxonomy (GTDB): domain Bacteria; phylum Bacteroidota; class Bacteroidia; order Chitinophagales; family Saprospiraceae; genus JBCDIO01. The sequence continues at coordinate 3,423 of JBCDIO010000563.1, read as the reverse complement.
AACCCCTAATCAAGACCATTTTTCGGGAAGTCTTTACTGCAGTTCTTCGGTATTCTCCTCTACGTTCGTGGCCTTCTGTAGGCTTAGTCGGAAGGGAATATCTCGCATGCTCATAGTAAGGACTAAAGCGCTTTCAGACAGGGTTTCGATGCCATAATCCATTGGCATACGGCCATCCTTTATGGATAAAACGGTACCATCTGTTTCATAATTCACCACTTCGCGTCCTCCGGCAAGATTGGTTGCCAGAGTACCGTCTTCCAGAAATTCCATATAGGCACTGGAAAGCGTTTCAGTAACTTGACCATTGCGGGTTGCTTCGATTAGTTCCCACCGGCCGGTTAATTGATCTTTTACCGTCTTATCATCGGTAGGTGCTTCATCGTTACAGGCAACTAGGGTCATTAGACCAAAGGCTAGGAGGTATTGGGCGAGCTTCATAAACTAAAATTAAGAATCCTTCAGTAGAACAGTAAAAATAGCAATATCCACCACGGAAGCCGTTTTTTCGATTGAAAATTTCCCAGATGGAGCGTCCTTCTCATTAGGCAGAGGCCAATTCCAGTACGGTAATTTCAGGCATAATCCCAACCCGTCCCGGATACCCCAAAAAGCCTAACCCACGATTGACATACAGGTATTGTTGCCCTTCCTGGTAAAGTCCGGCCCACTGCTTGTATATATATTTGATCGGACTCCATTTGATCCAGCCAGGGATTTCTATCCCAAATTGCATCCCGTGGGTATGCCCGGAAAAGGTGATGTCAATATCCTGAAAAGATTGAGTCACCTGGTCTTTCCAGTGGCTTGGGTCATGCGATAGTAAGAGCTTAACCTGTGCATCTTCCGACCCAGCATAAGCCTTCGGTAAATCCCCGTATTTTGGAAAACGAGGGTGTGCCGAGTAATTTTCTACCCCAATCACGGCTACTTTGGCCCCTTCCACTTCTAATTGTCGATTTTCATTGATCAACAAGTCCCAGCCCAAGTCTTTATGGACGGTTTTCAAACGTTCAAAATTAGCTTCCTTTTCAGCTTGACTATTCCAACGGTAATAATCCCCGTAATCGTGATTACCCAATACCGAATAAACACCCCGCCGCGCCGTAACCTTATCAAAGACATCCATGTATTGGTCCATTTCGCTGGAAATACTATTGACCAAATCACCTGTAAAGAAGACCACATCCGCGTCGATGCCATTGATAATCTCAACAGCCTTTTGAACGGGTTCTTTTTCGGTAAAACTCCCCGAGTGAATATCCGATATCTGAACAATCCGAAAGCCTTGCAAGGCTTTCGGAAGATTTTTAATGGGCACCTTTTCTTTAAATACCGTATATCGGTATTTGTTGCGCAACATGCCATAGGTTAAAGTGAGAAAGGGAATACTGCCTAATACGATTCCAATAGTTGCCAAGAATCTAGAACGACTTAGATCTCTAGCCCCCTCGGTAGCTTGTGGCAGTAAGGCCACTACACCCCGACGAAGATCATCCCCAAACATCAGCAAAGCGATCAAAAACTTTGAAACGTAGAGAATGAACACCAAGGAACGGGCCGTACTCTCCGCTCCTTTTGACCAATTCTCGGTCCATCCCATACTTCCGGCAATCAGGTAGAGGGCCGTTAAAACGGGAATCGCCCAATAAATGCCGAAAATCACCCAACGACCGGTAAGAGACCAGTCCGCCGTCAGCGTACGTACGGCCTGAAAGGCATAAATATCAATGAGGACAATGAGAAGGAGGGGCAACCAAGGCATTTGTTTGATTTTTTGTTGACCGAGTTACATCTAAAATGATGTGGCGTTGGTACGTTCCTTTAAATAATAACTCAACAACTAATTAAGTTGAATATCGTTCAAAAATGAACGCTACCGATCCCCAAAATTGTTGCTTTAAATGGAGTTGACCAAATAATCTTAAATTCACTCCCCGCAAATTATGCAATCCGCGGTCAAAACCACTATCAATACTACCACCCCAAATCTAAAAACAGACCTTTTTATGCGTTCTTTTGCCTCAACCCCGCTTCTCTTTTTCCTGGTTGCATGCACGTCGCTCTTTGGGCAGAAACCGTACTATGGCGACTACACCTTTTCCGAAAAAGATACCCTCCGGGGCATGCTTCGCCCCGAGCGTACCGCCTATGATGTGCACTACTACCAACTGCTCCTCGACCTAGATCTAGGGCAACGTAGTATTGATGGGACCGTTGACATGCACTATACCGCAACCGATACTTTTTCTCGCTTACAAGTTGATCTATTTGAGAATATGCAGATCGATGCGATCCGCTACCAAGGAAAAAGCTGCACCTACGAACGCGTTTTCGATGCAGTCTTCATCGATATTCCTCTTCAAACATCTGGACAAAAAGGGATGATTCAAATCGAATACCACGGAAAACCGGTGGTCGCACGGCGCCCTCCCTGGGACGGAGGCTTCGTTTTTCAAACGGATCTGAATGGTAATCCTTGGGTCGGAGTAGCTTGCGAAGGAGACGGAGCTAGCTTGTGGTGGCCCAATAAAGATCACCTGTCCGACGAACCAGATTCTATGCTGATCCAGGTTATCGTTCCCGAAAACCTGTACTGTGTTGCAAACGGTAATTTACGGAAAGAAGTACCCCTTTCCGAAGGTAAAAAGCGCTTTGATTGGTTCGTTTCCTATCCTATTAACAATTATAATGTCACCATCAATATTGGGGATTATGTACACTTCGGCGAAACCTTCAAAGCCAGCGATGGCACTACTATGCCCCTTGATTATTATGTCTTACGCCAGAACGAGGAAGTAGCCCGGAAGCATTTCAAACAAGTCCCCGAAACCCTGGCTTGCTTCGAACAGTACTTTGGGAAATACCCCTTTTGGGAAGATGGTTACGCACTGGTCGAAACCCCTTACCTAGGGATGGAGCACCAAGGAGCAATTGCCTATGGCAATAAGTACACTCGCGGTTACCTCGGTGGAATGATTCCCAAAGATATGAACTGGGATTACATTATTGTCCATGAAACAGGGCACGAGTATTTTGGAAATAGTGTAAGTTGCATAGATCACGCAGAGATGTGGATCCACGAGTCCTTCACTACTTACATGGAAGCTCTTTTTGTAGAATGCAAATACGGCTACAAAGATGCCATTCGATACCTTGAATCCCAACGGCCTTTCATCCAGAACCTACAACCCATCGTAGCCCCTTTGAATGTGAATTTCACCCGATGGAAATCGAGCGACCATTACTTTAAAGGATCCTGGGTACTCCATACCCTGCGACATGCGATCCAGGATGATGAACGCTGGTTTGCTATCCTAAAAGGTTTCTACGAAGAATACGCGTACTCACCAACGATCACCGAAGACTTCATAAACTACGTGAACCAGGAAACAGGAAAGAACTTTGGCCCATTCTTCGAGC
>JBCDIO010000562.1:0-3538 GCA_038748815.1 Bacteroidota bacterium | reverse complement strand
ATCGGTTTAGGCTTAGGATTATCTTTGAACGGTAAGTCTTCTCTAATCCTTCCCGAAAAGTTAATAATGCCGGAACAGTCTCACCGGTATATTAAAATCGAAAAGGATGGGTTGTGGGTAGGATGGTTAGCCCGATTAGTCGCTAGCTCACTGGTCCAAGCACTTTCAGCTCGTATCGTAGAGAAGTACACTGACGATTGTATCTGCGACGAAAACTCTTGTTGGAAAAGTCCTTCTAACTACTCGAATGCCAACGGTATTTATGGATTCAACGCACACGGGGGGCGCTTTGTTACTCAGGAAGTAAACGACTATAACGTTAGCTTCAACAACGTATCGGTCCCATTTTTGAATCAGTACAACTCAGTACTTGGAAACGTAGAAGGTCCATTTCTAGCAGGCTTATGCTGGGCTGCCGATAGTATGAGAGAACAACATGAAAGTTCTACCGTGCGGGATGTTTTAATCCCAACTCGAATGCAGCAAAACGGTGGTTATCGCTTCGATACCGATGCTTGTACGCCAACACAGTTCAGGACAAATTATGGAAGCACTGAAATTGCATACCGTCCTACCAGTAGTAGAGGTGGTGAAGTCAGTGTAGTCGCGAGGGACAAATATGACAATCTAGGATGGTCAGAATCTTACTCTTTTGACCACTCTTAATATTTAAGAGGGCTACTACAAAGTAGCCCTCTTTTTATACCTACTTATAATTTCTATCAAAAAGGCACATTCAAATACAATTGAAAGCTTCTTCACGCAAAGCCTATTTCCTCCTTTAAGTAATTCGAATTATGTCAGAGAAAATAAAGTGCCACTTTGACGATTTTTTAAAAGCAAACATTTATCAGCACAAATCGGCTTCAGTGAACTGTCCAAATAGATTAGGCCAGATTCAAATTCAAACTTGGTAAAACTGATCGGCAAGTACGAGGAATAATTTAATAAGGCTTAATCCATTTCTTTTTGAATATATGTCGAGCTTTAGAACTTCGAGAAGTACTTTTTACTCAATTGCACCACCAAACCACTCAATGCAACCAAAGCAATCACGTTTGGTAGCGTACCCAAGGCCATCGCCAAATCACCGAGTAGCCAAATCACATTGAGGGAAACCACCGCGCCCATAAAGTGCATGCCCACATAGACTATGCGGTAGGGTAGAATGGCCCGATCCCCGAACAGATAGTAGGCACAGCGATCTCCGTAATACGACCAGGAAATAGCAGTAGACAGGGCAAAGAGAAGTACGCAAACCAGTACGATCCATCCTCCCCAAGTCCCAAGTCCTTCTTGGTAAGCCCACATCGTTAAGGGTGCGGCATTCTCTACCGCGCCTCCGTACAAGGTTAAGATACTTTCACCATTCTCCCCCTGTGCCATCCCTTGCTCTGGATAAATGACTCCGCTGAAGGGCAGCCCCTGAGACGCATCCAGAAAAAGGCCATCCGCCGGAACCTCGTGCCAAGCTAAGAGGGTATCTGATACCACTAGTCCCTGCTCCACCTGGATTTTTTGGGGTGCTTCCACCGACTGCCAGCCAGTTTCTCCGGCAATGACGTACTGTACTTCGGTAGAAGCTAAGGGAAAAGCTGTGGGCGTTTTCTGATCCCAAACTCCGGTGGTCAGAATGACTAGGGCCGTGATGGTACAAATCAGAATGGTATCGATAAAAGGTTCTAGCAAGGCCACAACACCTTCGGAAACCGGTTCGTCGGTTTTGGCGGCAGAATGGGCAATAGGGGCTGAACCTTGCCCCGCTTCGTTACTGAATAAGCCCCGGCGCACTCCCCAAAGTAGGGTTTGTAAGAATACGCCCGTTCCGGTGCCGGCTACTCCCGCCGTCGGGTTCCAGGCTTCGGTCCAGATCAATTGAAAGGCTGGCAGAATGGAGTCTGCGTGGAGTACTAAGACCCCTACCCCACCGAGCACATAGAGTCCGGCCATGGTAGGGGCCAGAATACCGGTGACTTTGCCAATCCGTTCGATACCCCCTAAAATCACCAATCCGACCACCGCCGCGGCCAGCGCGCCGGTTGCCCAGCGTGGAAAACCAAAGCTGGTATAAACCAGATCGGCTAGTGTATTCGCCTGGATGGCATTTCCGGATATGAACCCCATAAAGATGAGCGCTACGGCGAAAAACATAGCGACCGGTTTCCAACGCGGTCCGAGGCCTTTCTCAATATAGTACATAGGTCCACCGGCTACGCTACCCTGTCCATCTTTTCCGGTGGTAGTTTCCCGGAAGTGTTGGGCAAGGGTTACTTCGGAGAATTTGGTGGCCATACCCAGAATGGCGGTGATCCACATCCAGAAAATTGCGCCGGGACCTCCCCAGTGGATCGCGATAGCTACTCCGGCAATATTACCGATGCCCACGGTGGCAGAAAGGGCCGTAGTCAAAGCTTGAAAATGGCTGACATCGCCCGGTGCATCGGGGTCATCGTAGTGGCCAGCCACTACCTTGATGCCATGCCACATTTTGCGGAATTGAATAAAGCCCAAACGGAGCGTCAGCCAGAGTCCAGTCCCTAATAAACAGACCATGAGGACCAGCTCCAGCACGGAGTTGGTTTCGCGTAATAGGAATTCCATATCGATTGGTTGGTTGAAAAATGATTTCAACGCAAGAATATGGCCTTCAACTACTTACAAACCGGATTGTCGGAAGGGATTGGAAATTGTCGGAAGCGACCTTACTGACTAATCCCGATTAATCTGGATTTTTTGGCTGAATAGGCCTCCCTTTTGATCACGGGCTAAAAGAATATACGTTCCAGCAGCAAAGGTGCTAGTATCGAGTAGGTAGATCGCTGTATTTAAAAGGGTTTGAGTCTGCAGTTCTTGCCCTAGGCTATGGACGAGGACTAACCGCCAATCGCCCACGTACGGAAATTGCACTTGGATTGCATCGGTGCTGGGGTTGGGAAAAACGCGGAGAGCGGGTTTGTTAGCCGGGGGTTCTTGAGTTGAAAGAAGGCCGTTTTTATCGAGGCGGATAAGCCAAGATTCATCATAGGTATACAAATTTTCGATTACTATCACGTACCCATCATGCACTTCTTCGACTACCATAATAGAACTAATTGGCATATCTGGAACGGAATAATTATACCCGAACACTTCTTCACCGTGATGGTCAAGACGCATAAGGAAGGGTCCATGTAATGAACTTACCGCCGAACCCGTATAGCCTCCAAGAACTACACCCCAGCCATTTAGTGGAATAAAATCCCAGAAGTGGTTTCCTAATACTGAACCACCATAGGGTGAGTAGTCTTTTAGAAGATGGTGGTTTATTTTTTGCAAGTCTTGGTCCATCAAAAACAGGGTATCAAATTCGTAAACCATAAGATGGACATTATTCGACCAGGCCATAGGCCTACCATAATGGGTAGATCTGGCTAAACTATTTCCTTCTAGATCATAACGATGTAGAGCAAGACCGATACTATCCTTTGCACCGAAATAGGCTGAATTATGTTTAATACTTAGCCCATTGCACCATTCAAAATCTAATGATAAGCTTTTT
>JBCDIO010000561.1:0-3539 GCA_038748815.1 Bacteroidota bacterium | reverse complement strand
TAAATTTGCTTCACTATTCGCCAGTGCCGAACAACAACTACGTACCCTGGCTATGCACTTGACCCGCGATGAGGAATTAGCTAAAGACCTTTTTCAAGAAACGGCTTACAAAGCGTTTCGAAAACAATATCTCTTTCGCGAGGGTACGAACGTAAATGCTTGGTTGGCAACCATCATGCGTAACACCTTTATCAATGACCAACGACGTATCAAGTTGCGTCGCCGCATTCAAGAGGATACCGGGATCGTCGATCAGGTGATCATCCCAGAAAAACAAACCCGTAACCGGGGTATCAGCAACCTGGAAATTCAAGAGATAGAACTTGCCTTAGGCCGCTTGGAGGAAAAAGAACGTTCTCCTCTACTATTGCAAGCCGAAGGCTATAAGTACGAGGAAATTGCCGAAGAATTGGCCCTTCCACTCGGGACGGTAAAGAGCCGTATTCACCTAGCTCGCAAGAAATTGAATAAGTATATCACTACAGCTAATCGCTTGGGACTCTACCCAGATGTGGCTGCTTAGTTTTCCATCGCATACCCTTTAGAGTTAAGTATAGATTAGTAATCAACTTGATAGTACGTAGGGCCCACTGCACAAGCAGTGGGCTTTTGTTTGTGTGCCTCTGAGAAAAAATCCCTATACCAATAAATAGCTCCGATAGTTAGCGTCCTAAACGTACCCTTAGCGCCCTTTGCGGAACCTTAGCGTACTCTACCTTTCTGCTAAAGCATTTCGATAGATAAATCTGCGTGAAAAAAGTCCCCTTAGGTACATGTTCCTCGCAAAGGCCCTAAAGGCAGGCCTAAAGGCAGGAGGTACAAAGGTTTCGCAAAGAACGCTAAGTGGTCAAGGAAAGCACTCTGCAAACTCTACCTTGATGCTTAAGCATTTTGGTACATAAATCTGCGTGAAAAGAATCGATTAAGTACAGCCTATGATAGAAATGGTAGTACCTATTCGTTGGCATCCTCAGGGCTTCATCGAAGGATCAAATAATATAAATTTTAATAAGCTCTTAAACCTTCCCTTGTCGAGCTAGTCTATCGAAATGGCTGGGAGTTACCGCTCCTTAACCGCTCATTTCTTCAAAATCCTTCAAACTGATAGTTATGGATAGAAGGGCTACGCTCAAAACGCTATTTGGTGGCTATGCCTCCTCTCGACAGAATCGGCTGACCCTAGCTGCCCCACCCGTTATCACTAGTGGTCTCGACCCCTACACGGGACCATGGGAGCTACAACAAGCCGGTCATCTGCTACGACGAACTACGCTCGGCCCCACACTCGAGCAAATCAAGCAAACCCAGATTGCTGGACTACAGACTACCGTAGCTCAGCTGCTAGAAGTACTCCCACCCTTGAATCCACCGGTCAATCATTTCTTTGAGAATGATCCAAACGTTCCGATCGGGGCTACTTGGATTGAAGCACCGTACTCCACAACGACTAACTTTATTCCCTATCGATTGACTTCTCTGGGAGGATGGATGTTTGGAGCCATGCTACAGGAAGGAATTTCCCTGCGTGAAAAGATGGCCTTATTCTGGCATAATCATTTTGTTACGGCCGAAATTAACGACGCTCGTTTCCGCTACCGCTATTACGAAACCCTCCGGGAATATGCCGTCGGAAATTTTCGGGATCTAACCAAGGCAATGACTATTGATCCCTCCATGTTGCGGTATCTGAATGGTAATCAGAATACTAAAAATGCGCCAAACGAGAACTACGCTCGGGAGTTGCTGGAACTCTTCACAGTAGGAAAGGGAGAACTGGCGGAACCAGGAGACTATACCACCTTCACAGAGCAGGATGTGGTTGAAATTGCAAAGGTTTTAACGGGATGGCGCGATACGGGGTATGTATCGCCAAGCGATAGTATTCCGGTAGGCAATATATTTTTACCCAACCAACACGATACAACGACCAAACAGCTGAGCCATCGCTTTGGTGAAGTCACTATCTCAAACGCCGGGGATCAGGAGTACAGCCAGTTGATCGATATTATTTTTGAATCGGATGCGGTGGCAACTTTCCTTTGTCGTAAGTTATACCGCTGGTTTGTATTCTATGATATTCCGGAAGAAGTCGAGCAAAACGTCATTGCTCCCATGGCCCAATGTCTGCGGGAGAACGATTACGAAGTCGCACCCGTTCTGGAAGCACTACTCCAAAGTGAGCACTTTTATGATTCGTTGAATTATGGAGTAATGATCAAGAATCCATTGGATTTTGTTATCTCAACCGTAAAGTCTAATCAAGTCGCTTATCCCGATCAAAATCTAGCTATTCAATACACTGCTTGGTTTGAAAGCATTGTCGTACTCAACGAAATGCAAATGGGCTTTTTTGCGCATCCCTCTGTGGCGGGTTGGAAGGCTTATTATCAAGAGCCTTTATTTTACCGACACTGGATCAATGCCGTTACACTACCCGTGCGCATGGATATTACCACGGCCCTGGCCACCACGGGCGTCTCCGTCTTTAATCAAACCTTGATTATCGATGTGTTGGGGCAAGTAGCGGCCTTGGAAAACCCCGCCGATCCAAATGCTCTCATTGAGGAGCTCTGTGTATTGATGTTTCCGTTGCCGGTCACCCAAAACCAGCGGGACTATTTTAAGAGCATTTTGATCAATGGCTTACCCGATTTTGAATGGACCATTGAATATTCAGATTACCTAGCGGATCCGCAAAATTCTATGCTCGCCGCTTCGGTAGAGAATAAGCTTCGCAACCTTTACCGCGCAATGCTGAATATGTCTGAATTCTATTTGTCGTAGGGGATTTTCCCTTTTGCTTAACTCGATTCATCCTTTAACATATGAAACGTAGAAAATTTTTGGCGACGACCTCTACGGCGGTCAGCGTTCCTCTTTTATTAAAAGGAATGCCGGTGCAAGCGGTCGAGCAATCTTCGATTTTTAATTTTATCAATCCCGAAACGGACCGTGTTTTGGTCTTAATTAACCTAAACGGAGGTAACGATGGCCTTAATATGCTTTTACCTCTGGACCAGTACGATCAGTTGGCCAACAATCGATCGAATGTCTTATACTCCGAAAATCAGGCCCTTCCAATAACGGATACTGCGGCCTTCCACCCAGCTATGGGGGGAGCCCAAAAGCTATTCGATGAGGGTCGATTATCGATCATCCAAAGTGTAGCCTACCCCAATCAGAACCGTTCACATTTTCGCTCTACCGATATCTGGACCACCGGTTCACCGGCCGACGAGTTTTGGACTACCGGATGGATAGGGCGATTCTTAGCGTTGAACCACACTGCTTTTCCGGAGGGATATCCAAATACAGACTATCCGGATCCACTGGCGATGACTATGGATAGCTTTGTTTCGGAAACCTGCCAAGGGACTGTTTCGAATTTTAGCTTAGCGGTTACCGATCCATTCTCCTTAGGTAATTTAGCGACGGGGGGAGAAGACGAGGTTCCGGATAATGCGTACGGGGACGAGTTGGAATTCTTGCGTACAACTATCGCCCAAACCAACGCCTATTCGGATACCATTCTAACAGCG
>JBCDIO010000560.1:0-3543 GCA_038748815.1 Bacteroidota bacterium | reverse complement strand
GTTAGGTTACAAAGTACTAAGTACTTTGTAACTTAAATCAATGAATATTTTGACCGGAGCGATTTTTGTGCAGATCAAGGCGCGGCGGAGCATCGTAGCCATAGCTACGAAGGCGAGTACGCAACGATGAGATGGGCAAAAAGACCCCGTCAAAAGATTAGAAATTTGGATTATAAAGCACTAAGTAATCCACTATTTCCCACCCAATAAACGAGGATTATAAATGATCGGAGGCGGTGGTAATTCTCGGTCCTTGTAACGTACTTTCCGATTGCTAGCGGCTACGTCCATTCTCCAATAAACCCCTAGGTTATTTCCAGACGGCGCAACGGTAGTCTGTGTTTGTCCATCAAAAAAGGTTGCCGTTCCTAAACCATTGAATTGGTAGCGAAAATACACTCCTACACTGATCACGCTAGGCTCTCTAGCTTTTTTCCAGCGTTTCTTAAAACGCCCCCGCCAACCAAGCTCCGGCCGAACAAATATGTACACCCAGTCCCTCGATACAATGTCTACCTGATAATCGGGAAAAGACTCGACCAAAGTACCTCGATAACCTAATTGTGCCCCAGTCATGACCTTCGCAAAAAAATGCGGGCCACGCCAAGGCGCTGCTAACCACTGGATGCCTCCCAAAACTTGAGGAGACATAAAACTGAGATGATAGCGACCGGTGGGGGTTCGATGTTGTAAATCAAAGGCTTGTAAACCAATACCCATTTCCCAAGCCCAATGTTTCTGAAAGCGATTGGCCCAGATTCCGTGAATACCCCATACCGGATAAAACACCGCTTCAAAGCCATTTCTTTCACCAATAAACTGGGGGAAAGCAGTACCGGCTTTCAATTCAATACCATAGGTGTAGCGTGGAATATCGGAGGAACGCTGAGCTTGGAGCGAGGACGCAGACAGACAGAAAAAGAAAAGTAAGAGTAAACGATTCATACACTTGGTTTTCAACCAAACGCAGAAAATGGGGAAAACATATCCGAAAGAACATTCTTAAGAATTACTGCTCCATGCCATAGTCGTAACCCATTCTTAATAATTCCAGCAGTTCATCGTCCACTTGGTATTCGGTTTGTACGCGGAGGTGATGGGCAAACTTTTTCCGGTATTGGGTAATCCGATGAAAGCGATCGTGATCAATGGGTTCTCCGTAATAATACTTCAGGTCTAAAGCTTTAGACATCGGCTTTACAATGAGCCAAGCAGTCCGATTGGTAAATACGACGGCGTGTTTAGAAGCCCCAAAACTCAAGGGTTCCCAATTCAACAGAGCGGTAAGTAAGGTATCGAAGGCAAGTACTAAGTGGTCGGCCCGATCGACAAAAAGGTCATCGATTGTAGTGTCCACACACATGTGAGATTGATTGTTGTTCTTAAACTTCCGTTCACAGCGCGGGCAGGTCCACATCGTTTAGAATTTCTTCTTTTTCTTCTTTTTGAAGTTGCGTTTTTTCGCTCGGGCATCCGCTCGTTTGACGGACTTCTTCCCACCGCCACTCGCTGATGGATATGGTTTGCGGCGACTGCGGCCACCTCCTCCACCGCCGCTACCACCACGGCCACGGTGACTACTGCGCTTCGGTTCGGCCCGTGCGTTTACATCGAGTGAACGATCAATATTGAGCTTACGAAGCTCCATCATCAGAAGCTTTGCGATCAATTCTTCTTTAGACAAGTTACCGAAAAGCATTTCGGCTCGATCTTGAATGGCCGGGTGAATCTTACCTTTCGCGCGTTGTTCCAATACCTCCATGCACCAGGATTCCATACGCGCCGCATCGATTTCATCGGTACTTGGTGCTGGTACCTGGTCGACCTTAATTCGTAACTCATTAGCCAGACGGTTCAGTTTGCCTTTTTCCCGGCCATTGACCAGGGAAAGAGAGATCCCTTTATTTCCCGCTCGTCCGGTCCGACCACTACGGTGTGTATAATAGGCAGGATCATCCGGTAGGTTGTAATGGATTACGTGCGTCAAGTCGTTTACGTCAATACCTCGGGCGGCCACATCCGTTGCAATAATTACCTCCAGGGTATGTTCCTTGAAGGCCTTCATTACCCGATCCCGATGTTTTTGGGTTAGGTCACCGTGTAGGGCATCCACTTTGTAGCCCTTGGCTTGCAATAGGTCCGCAAGTCCTTGCGTATCGCGTTTGGTCCGGCAAAAGACGATCCCCCGCATGTCCCGATCCCGATCGAGAAAGCGAGTGAGTGCTTCCGTTTTATCCGCCTGTCGTAACATTACATACTGGTGCGAAATATCGGCGTTTACCCGTTGCTTAGCATCAATCTTGATTTCCAATGGATCCTCCATATAGGTTTGCACGATACGGCGAACCTCCCGCGACATAGTGGCGGAGAATAACCAGACTAACTTTTCTTCCGGTGTATACGACAGAATGGTATCAAGCTCTTGCTTGAAACCCATGTTTAGCATCTCATCCGCTTCGTCCAGAATAAGATATTCTAAATCCTGGAGCTTAACCGCCCGACGCTCAATCAAGTCAATCAGCCGTCCGGGGGTTGCAATGATAATATGCTGGGGGCGTTTCAACGCCCGAATTTGCGGACCAATGGGTGCGCCACCGTAGACAGCCAGCATATTCACCCCATCTTGATATTTACTGAACAACTCAAGTTGCCCAGCAATTTGCTGGCCTAATTCGCGGGTTGGTGCCAGAATGAGTCCCTGGGTGTAGCCCTTTTTCGGATCGATCCTTTCCAGCAGCGGCAAGCCAAAAGCGGCCGTCTTTCCGGTTCCCGTTTGGGCGAGACCGAGAAAATCAATATCCTCTATCGTTAGTAAGGGAATGGCTTGTTCTTGAATGGCGCTAGGCGTTTTGAATCCTAATTCATCAATAGCGCGCAGAATAGGCTGGGAAAGGCCCAGCTTAGCAAAAGATTCCAATGACCCGTATTTTTAGTGGGTTGAGCAAAAGAAGCAATAGGCGAAAATGAAGGCCCTTCCATGACCAGGCTTTTGCTCTACCACTTAAATTCGCCGCAAAGATGCAGAAATTCTAGGACAAAGACGATGAATTACCTTTTGCGAGGCTTGTTTCGACCAATTGCTCGGCTCAATGTTTCCCATTCGGCCTTGCTTAAAGGACGGTGTGCCCCAACCTTTAGATCGCCCAACTCGATATGCATAATGCGAATCCGCTTCAGCGTGCGCACCTCGTAGCCCAGGTATTCGCACATGCGTCGGATCTGACGGTTTAGTCCCTGGGTCAGAATAATCCGGAAGGTATTGCGGTTGATTCCTTCCACCTCACAGCGTTTTGTTACTGTGCCCAGAATAGGTACCCCCGCAGCCATACGCTTCAAAAACCTCGGGCTAATCGGCTTATCAACCGTAACGATATATTCTTTTTGATGGTTATTCTCCTGCCGCAGTATTTCATTTACGATATCGCCATCGTTGGTCAGCAGAATGAGCCCGGTAGAAGCTTTATCTAAGCGTCCAATCGGGAAAATCCGCTCCGGGTAATTTATAAAATCGATGATATTACTCCGGTCTCGCCGATCGGTGGT
>JBCDIO010000559.1:0-3547 GCA_038748815.1 Bacteroidota bacterium | reverse complement strand
GGCAATTCGAACGAAGCCTTCTCCCCGATTTTCCAGAAGATCCATGGATTCTTTTTGACCGGCATCGATAGCCAAGTCCTGAAGGTAGTCCCAGGGAATAGACTGAGCGAAGAGAAAATTACCTAGAACAAGGAGTGAGATTGTACAAATTTGTTTCATAAGGCTATTTTGTAAAGAGTAAGTATCTCTAAATTAACCAATCACCAGCCATTCAATGTATGACATCCAGAATATTTCGGCACGGATATGGTACGACAGGCCTCTTTTTGGCATTTCTCAGTCTCACTATAACATTTGATCGACATTGGTTACCCGACCCTGGGACTTTTTTAGGTATTCCTTTTTTGCCTCTAGCGAAGCAGTTGGCTCAAAGTTTGCACATTTTTTACACGCTGAATTATTTTGCCTCTGATTCTGTACTTCTATATATTCACGTCCTATCTTTTGCTGCCCTCTTTTTATTACTAGGGTTGACGTTCTTTTTTCTTAAGAAAGCACCAATTATATTTCCTCGGTTTTGGCTTCAACTTTGGTTACGCTACTACCTAGCTTGGCAACTTTTGTATTACGGCTGGAATAAGGTGTTTAAGTGGCAATTTTACCTGCCGGAGCCCAACTTATTATATCGTACACTGGGCTCTATGGATCCGGATATTTTGTACTGGTCAGTTATGGGGCTATCGAGACCTTACAATCTCTTCTTAGGCGGACTGGAGGTGCTTGGCGCTTGTTTATTATTCTTTCGAAGAACGGCATTTTTTGGGGCACTCTTGAGCGTAGGTATTTTACTAAACATTGTCGCTATAAACTTCGCCTATGATATTTCGGTCAAGGTCTACTCCATCATTTTACTGACGATCAGTTTGTACCTAGCAAGTCCTGAGTTGCCGAGATTATGGTCAAACCAGTGGCAGATAACGTCACATCAGATATCTAAATATTGGACTACTGGGCTACAGACTGTAGTAATCTGTTTACTACTCTTTGATAGCTTACAACCCTATCTGATGACGCAGAATTATAACGACGATCGAGCGGAACGACCTCAGTGGCATGGTTCCTATACCTTGGAGGAAAACGCAAAGGCATGGGTACGAGTACACGTACACCGGCAAGGATATTTGATCCTTGAATCTGCCGATGGTCAACAGCGAAACGTACAGGGAAATGGTCCAGGGGCTAGTATCTTCGAATCCCCAACTACTCGATATGTGCTAAGCAGCACGGTGGGTGATACCCTTCTGCTAACCGTACAAGAAGTTAAGGATACCTTCTCCCTTAAGGCAACACCTTTGCCATGGAGAGATATGCCTGCCTTACAGTCGCCCTTCCACTGGAGGGTGGATTGAATCCATTCTATCCGTCTTATTCTTTATCCGATACTTTTCTTACCTACTACATTTAGCCCTATGAAAGGTATTTCGTTAGGCGTTTGCTAACAAAAAAATGGATGAGACAAAAGTTATAGCCCTTTTTACGGCAAATCCTTACAGATAGTGATTGCTAAAAAAATGGTAGATTCGATATCCGTCTACGAGATTTACCCCGAAGTCTCGGGGTCGTAGACGGATCCTGGATCTTACTCTTTTTTCGATGGTGCAAGAGAGCCTTTCTAAGCGCCCTTCCAGGTAACTACCGTGCCGGTTTCATCGGCCAAGGTGCGTTCAATCTCATTAAGCCGTTGTTGGACTTTGAGAATCCGAATGATCTTATGCTGGTCTTTTTCCTCTTTTAGGCGAGCTTGGTTCTTTTCCTGTAGCTTTTTCACCTTCCGCAGTTTAAGGATCATACAGGCAGAGATACTGTCGCGTACAAAGTTGAGATCCGGATCTTTTTGGGTCGTTAAATAGATTTCTTTTTCTTCCCAGCCCGGACTCATTTCGTATTGATCCTGGATTAGGTCGTAGGCAAGAATGCGAATTTCTTCTTCAGGATGATTGAGGTAGAATTTACTGTCTAGCGTTTTTCGTTTTCGCAAGGCCTGTAAGCTGAGCTCAATTACCTTTTGGTAAAGAGCATGCTCAAATTCTGGTAATAGTTCTTCGGTATAGCTAAGAATATAATCCGCGACCGTTTGCTTTTTTTCCTCATCAAAGGATTGACCTCCAAAGCGCATCAATACCCGAATCAGATCTTTTTCCTGAAAGGCATCGCCGGAGACGCTTGGTCTCGCTGTTTCTAACTCGGGGGGAGCCACTTCGGAGTTAGGCGCCGAAGGGGCTGCTTGTACCCCCGGAACAATTTCTTCCACTTTCCGACCGGCTCTACGATCGGCAATGCGTTGTTCTCGCTTTTTTTGCTCCACTTGTTCGATGAGCTCCCGATTCATAGACTCAACCAACATTTGCTCATCCAATTCTAAAAGGCTGCTGGTCTCCTTTATATATAAGGAGCGCTTGATCGGATCAGGAATCCGTGCGATGGATTGCACGATATCTTTTACCAAGCCAGCCTTCTTGACCGGATCTCCTTTGGTTTCCTCGATCAATAACTGGGTTTTAAAAAGAATGAAATCCTTCGATTCCTTCTCTAAAAAATCCCGAAAGGCGGTAGTTCCTACTTTCTGTAAATACGAATCTGGATCTTCCCCATCTGGCAAGGCAACCACTTGTACATTCATGTCTTGCTCCAAGACAAGATCCAAGCCACGGATAGCCGCTTTCAAACCAGCGGCATCCCCATCGAATAACATGGTGATATTGGAAGAAAAACGCTTAACTAGCCGAATCTGTCCAACGGTTAAAGAGGTTCCCGAGGAAGCAACTACATTCTCAATTCCCGCTTGGTGCAAAGAGATCACATCGGTGTAACCCTCCACCATGATACAGCGGTCTTGTTTGCGGATAGAACGCTGGGCAAAATTGGCTCCGTAAAGAATGTTGCTTTTATGGTAGATATCCGTTTCCGGAGAATTGACATACTTGGGCGCTTTGACATTCTTTTTGAGAATACGGCCCGCAAAAGCTACCGGTTTACCGCTCAGGTTGAAAATAGTAAACATGACCCGATCTCGAAAGAAGTCAAAACCTTTTTGGGAGGTCAGTCCCAGCTTTTTGAGTAATTCTTCGTTGTATCCAGCCTGGGTCGCTTGCTTGGTAAAGGCGTCCCAGTCCGGTGTGGCAAAGCCCAATCCAAACTTGCGAATGGTATCTTCTCGGAAGCCCCGTTCTTTAAAATATTGGAGGCCAACGCTGCGGCCCATATCGGTATCAAACAGTTTCTCTTGGTAGTACTCTTGGGCGTATTGGTTGACGATGAACAAACTGTCCTTCATCTGAGCGGCGGCACGTTCTTCGGGGCTAAGCTCCCGCTCTTCAATTTCAATGTTGTATTTCTGGGCTAGATAGCGAAGGGCTTCGGGATAGGAAAATCCTTCTTGCTCCATTAAAAACTTTACAGAATCTCCCGCTACGCCACAACCGAAGCATTTAAAGATATTCTTGTTCGGGGATACCGTAAAGGAAGGTGTTTTTTCATTGTGAAAAGGACAAAGGCCGATCATGTTCACCCCGCGGCGACGTAGATTGACAAATTCCCCAACGACTTC
>JBCDIO010000558.1:0-3551 GCA_038748815.1 Bacteroidota bacterium | reverse complement strand
TGATCAACAACTTTTGCATGAATTGCAACAGATTTTGCTGCGGGAAGATCGTGCAGAAGTAGATCGATTAGGCCAGATCATTGATGATCCGGACCTATTCAAAACCCGTGTAGAACCCATTATTCGCGAAGAGTTAGAGCGGCTACGATTAGGATCGCCAAAACAGTATCGAAAAGTTATTGAGCAGATCATTGAAGAAAAGATCCAAACCTCCCAACAAGAAATTATTCAGGTGATCTATCCCATGTTGGGAAGTATGATCCAAAAGTATATTAGACTTCAGTTTAAGCAATTACGCGAAAGCTTGGAGCACCAAGTACAGCAATCCCTGACACGAGGCTTGATTGGTCGTATTCGGTACGCTCTATTTGGGTTAAGTAAGAAAGAGAAAGAGCAAATTATAGCCAATAGCTATCAGTCGAAAATCGCCGAAATATACGTCATTGAACAGCATTCTGGTCTTTTAATTGGGAGTGCCTCCAGAGCGCAAAAAATGAATATGGAGGTCATTGCGGGTATGTTAACCGCTATCAAAGCCTTCGTACAAGACGCGTTTGACCGCGGAGCACAAGAGGTGAATATGATCGACTATGATGAGTATTCTATTCTCATAGAAAACCACTATTCCTACTATGTGGCCGTGGCCTTTGAAGGAGCTGTTACCGCCAAAGAAGAAGTTTCCATCCGCGAACGAATCACTATATTTATCAATGATTCTCTGGCGAAAACGCTAAACCTGGAAGAGAATAATCGAAACCTCATAGTTAAGCAGCAGTTGACCCAATTATTCTTTGCTAACTCGAAAAGAATGGAAACTGCCCAGCGTCAAAGCGAAAAAAATACGCGGCCTTCTCCCGTTAAATAGTCGAGAGAACGCAACCAAGTTCGAGATCCGATATTATGATTAGTAGAAAAGTGATTCTTACCGGCAATTTTGGTGTAGGTAAAACGTCCCTGTTTAATCGATTCCTTTACAATCGGTTCAGCGAGAAATACCTCACTACAATCGGTGTTTCAGTTGATAAAAAAGTAGTAGAGATCGATGGAGTAACCGTCAACTTAATCCTTTGGGATATTGCCGGCGAAGTAGACCAAAATAAAGTGCCCCACAGTTATTTTTTGGGAAGTAGTGGTGTAATCTATGTCTTTGATGTGAATCGCAAACCTACCTACGAACATATGGAACGGGATTTAGCCTACTTAGAAGAAAAATTACCCGGAGTGGTCATTAAGATCGTCGGAAATAAAATAGATCTTTTAGATACCGATGGGATTGCTTCCGTAGCGAAGGAATTATCTCGAAAACCAGACTATTGGACCTCGGCAAAAAATGGAGAATCGGTGGAAGATGTCTTCGTAAGTATGGCCGCAAGCCTCTTAGAGTAAAGGGCTATAAAAAGAAAACTTGTTAAACGATAACTACACATCGCAAAGCATTTACCTAGACCAAGCCGGTCGGGTTATTTTTAGCTGTGATCAGCTTTTTTCTGCGACCACCCTGTCGCCGGAACAACTAATGGATCAATTCCCTCTGGTGATGAGTATTTTTCCTTCTCTACTAACCACTCCCCTTTCCCGAGATACAATCACGATTCCAGGTGTACAAATAAACGAACCGCCCATCATTGGCATTTTTGACTTTCATTTTTCGGTCTTCGGAAAGACGAATACGATCGTTCATTGGCAAATTCAAGATTTAACGAGAAGGTATCAGAACGCCCAACGCGAGCAACAACGGCTTCACAACCGACTCTTAGATTCACACGTTCAATGACCCGATTAGGACAGTTTGTTGATTTTCTGCCATTCTTTTCTGATGTTATAAACACCAAAGGGGGGATTAGGCGTTAATATTCATGTAAATTATCGGCAAGGAACCCTTTTACCCCTGTACATTATCTTCTGATTTTTTTAAATTTAGGTGAACAAAATCAGGTTATGCGTGTAAAAAATTAACCATATTTCATGAAGAAGGCATTTTCCATATTATTCTTTGGATTGCTTTTTCTGCAAGTAAACGCGCAGGAAACATTCCAACCCAAGCCGCTCGACGCAGCCAGTAAGGGTGTTATATACAATAGCGAATTGGCTTTTGACTTGCGTTTGCATACCAATGGTTTCGCTTTAGGTGCCAACTTCGGAAAGATTCGCACGTATTACAAGACCCGTTATTTCCATGTCGGAATCGGTGAACTCAAGCACCACAAGGAAAACCGAGCCAATCTGGATCGCTCGAATAGTAGCGGCCGTCTTTCTCGCTCTTTTGTGTACGGCAAGCAAAATAATCTGTTTGTTACCAGAATTGGGTATGGAGAAAAGCGGTACTTCTCAGAAAAAGCTAAACGGAAAGGAGTAGCTGTTGGTATCAGCTACGAAGGTGGTTTTACGGCGGGTTTCTTAAAGCCCTACTACCTAGAGTTACTCAGTACTGAAAATAGTAATCCTGGACCAAGCTCCTTACAAGGAACCTTTACGGTTAAGTATTCAGAGGAAAACCAAGATTACTTCTTGAACCCTTGGAATATATTCGGTTCTTCTTCCTGGACCCGTGGTCTTACGGAGACATCTATCATCCCCGGTATTCACACCCAATTTGCGGTCCACGTAGACTGGGGCGCATTCGATGAATACGTCAAGGCAATTGAAGCAGGAATTATGGTGGATGCTTTTATCCGTCAGGTCCCTATTATGGTCGAGCTCGAAGGGGTAGAGAACCGTCCTTTCTTCGTCAATCTTTTCATAAATTTGCAGATCGGAAAACGAAAGTAAACGAAGGATGTTTACTTTGTACACTGATTATTGATTGACAAGCATATCTAAATGCTAGAATTACCTGTTGTACAGAAGAAACCGAAGAGAAAATCCAAGCCAGAATGGCTTCGGGTTAAGTTGCCAATTGGTCCGGAGTTCAAGAAAGTCCGCAATATTGTCGACGAATATAAACTTCATACCATTTGTCAAAGTGGTAACTGCCCAAATATGGGAGAATGCTGGGGTGCAGGTACTGCTACCTTCATGATTCTGGGGAATACCTGTACACGTTCCTGTTCCTTTTGCGCGGTAAAGACGGGTCGTCCACCAGAATACGACGAAGATGAGCCGCGCCGAGTAGCCGAGGCTGTCGCCTTGATGAGCGTAAAGCACGCGGTTATTACCTCCGTAAATCGGGATGAACGTAAAGACCGAGGAGCAGAAGTATGGTACGAAACAGTACGCGCTGTAAAAGAAGCTTCTCCCGAGACAACTATTGAAACTTTAATTCCGGATGTTCGCGCCACCTGGTGGGCCCTTGAGCGTATGATCAGTGCTGGCCAAGAAGTCGTTTCCCACAATATGGAAACGGTCGAAGCTCTGTATCGGAAAGTTCGCCCTCAAGCAAGATACGCGCGAAGTCTCGAACAAATTAAGCGTACGAAAGCGTTTGGAAAACGAACCAAATCCGGCATTATGGTTGGTTTGGGTGAAACCGATGAGCAAGTCTTTAAGATCATGGATGACCTCGTCGAACATGGCTGTGATGTATTGACCATTGGCCAATACTTACAACCAAC
>JBCDIO010000557.1:0-3559 GCA_038748815.1 Bacteroidota bacterium | reverse complement strand
TTTTGGGCTTTACGATGGCCGTATGGTTCAATAATTGGAATGCTGATCGTCGGGCTCTAGAGCAACAACGCCAATCACTTATTGAAGTACAAACGGCTCTGCAGCGCGATTTAGCCGATGTGGAGATCAATATTCTAGGATTTGGAAATCGGGTAGAGGTGCTAGAAAGCTTTTTAGCGGGCCTTGCTCAGACCCCACCCAGCATTCCCGGTTCGACTCTGAAATATATGGGCATTCTACACGGATGGACGAGTTTTATTTCCAATAAGGGTGCCTATGAAACGCTCAAACTTCGGGGCATGGAAACCATCAGTAACGATTCGCTTCGGCAAGCAATATCGTATTACTACGAAATCAGGCAGCAACATATATTGAGTACAGAAAAAGTATATCAAGACCACTTTTTTGATCATTTTAAGCCTCAATTGATGCGGCACTTCACTAGTAAGGACATGTCGCTGGCCCCCGTTGATTTAGTACAGACTAAAAAGGATCGCTATTTTAAGGAGGTTGCTGGTTTTGCCTTTTCCTACGAACAGATGATGTTAGGGATCTATGAGAATATGGTGACCGAAATTGAAACCCTCGCGGAGCAGATAAATCAAGAATTAGAAAGGCTCTAAAAGTCTGTTTAACTATTTTGCTCGCAACTGTGGATGGAATTTTTGGTAGGCTCTAAACTGAATTAACTTACCTTGGGCGTGGACTAATTTACAGACTATGTCTTCTCGCTCCTCGAATACCATCAAGTTTGTTCTTCTCTTGGCTAGTACCATGACGGTCATGGCAGGTGCGATCATTGCTCCGGGACTGACTTCTATGGCCACCGATTTTCCAGATTTTTCGGAAGAATGGATAAAGTTGGTCTTAGCAATGCCCGCTTTGATGATCGGCTTATTTGCTGGAGTCATTGGTCGGGTTTCTGATCGCTACGGCCGAATCCGCTTATTAATGGGGTGCTTACTGGTGTACGCAGTTGCGGGGGTAAGTGGTTATTTTTGGCAACAACTTCCGTGGTTATTGGCTTCTCGGGCGGGCTTAGGACTTGGTGTGGCGGGTATCATGAGTCTTTCCACAGCCCTGATTGGAGATTATTTTGAAGGGGAAGAACGGAAACGGTTCATGGGGATACACGCGTCGGTAATGGCCTTTGGTGGAATGGTGTTTCTACTGCTTGGCGGGTTTCTAGCTGAGATTAGTTGGCGAGTTCCGTTCCTTTTATATGCCTTGGGTCTATTCGTGTTTCCGGTCGTTTGGCGTGTTTTACCAGAGCCGACGCGCAGCGTCGCTGATCCGAATAAACCGCTGGTGGCGGTTCAAGCAAATCAACAGATCGTCTATTTGATATTTGGCGTTGGTTTTACGGGGATGGTCTTCTTTTATATGCTGCCCACCCAATTGCCTTTTCTCATGGAGGAAACCTTGCAAATATCGGGTCGCCTCGTTGGTATCGCCTTGGCGGTTGTAACACTAACGGCGGCTATGTCGTCTGCGGTTTACGGCCGGGTAAAAAACCGTTTATCTTATCCGATGATCTTTATGTTGGGCCTTTTTGGAATGGGGGCCGGGTATCTACTACTTAGCCTGTTGCAAACCTATACAGGGATTGTACTCGGGCTAGCGGTGGCCGGTTTTGGGGCCGGATTTTTGATTCCAAATTGCAATCTTTGGTTGTTGGAGCTTACGCTGGTTGAGCAACGCGGCCAAGCCATTGGAACCCTTTCTTCCATGTACTTCTTTGGTCAGTTCAGCTCTCCCTTATTAGTGGGATTAATCTTGCCATATATCAGTATTCCTTTTGCCTTCCGGGGAGCAAGTATTTTGATGGTCCTGTTATCTTTGGGTATTGGATTCTTTTTCCTAGTCCGTTTAAAGAATTAGTTATGCTGGAAATGCGGCCAGTCTGTGAAAATGGTGGCAAAGATTTGCCGAATGATCGTGCAGAGGCTATGATCTATACCTTCGAGTGCACGTTATGTCGAAATTGTGTTGAGCATACATTGGAGAATGTTTGTCCAAACTGTGGGGGCGGATTTCAGCTAAGACCGACACGGCCCAGGGGGCTTTTGTCAAAGTATCCGGTAGAAACTAAACCGCTGGTTAAACCAGTCGATCCGAAAAAGCTAGCCGAGCTAAAACAACGGCCTATTGCAATTCCTCCTCGCCAACGCTAAGTCCATGTCTACACTCCCTATATCAAAGGCTACCCGCTGGCGCCAAATTTTGGTCTTTCTAATAGTACTCATTCTGGGCTTTGAATTCGGACGGAGTATCTTTCGGGCAGGCGATTTCAAAGGGTATATCACCGCTGGTCAGGCAGTATTAGGTGGCATCGATATCTACGCGGATTTCTTCAATACCTGGCCGCCCTTCTTTGCCTTATTTAGTGTACCTCTTGCCCTAATTGAGCAAATCAGTCCCGTTTTAGTACGGGCGCTTTGGTTAGCTGGGAGCCTATTTGTTTTCTGGCAGTCGATGGTCTTACTGACAGATTGGGTGTATCAGAAGAGGTTGGCTTGGCGGGCACTACCAAACGAGCAAATACTCAAGCCTTGGGATCTTCCTGTCTTTATACCCTTGTTGATTGCTTTTCGCTATTTACTCGATAACCTAGCCAATGTGCAGATTAACATCTACATGATGTGGCTGGTTTTGTTGGTGTTTCAGGCCCAGGGACGAGATAAACTCCACTTGGCGGGTTTTTTATTGGCGTTCAGTATTTCTTTGAAGGTCTATCCGGTCTTCGTCTTTTTCTTTTTTCTGTATCGCCGGCAGTGGACTTTAGTGGCGTGGACGATTTTATTTCTTACCCTGATCAACGGAATTACGATTTTGACCTTTGGGCTAGACCAAGGCTTGGCATATTATCAGCATTGGTGGCAGGAAATAGCGTCCTCTCCACCGAGCGTAATCCTTAAGAACCAATCCGTTTTTGGCTTATTTTATCGAATCTTCACAGGCTTGGATCCAGGTCTCGGTGTGTACGTCAACTGGTTTGACTGGTCTCTGGATAAAGCAAAAAAGATTGGTTATGCACTTATTTTGCTGGCCGCTATTTTCCCGGCCATTCGGCTTTGGCAAGCTCCAAAAAACCCCTTAGGCAGAAAGGGATTAGTGGAGATCGCCTTACTCTGTACCTTAATTCCTTTGTTGAGTCCACTGAGCTGGAAAGCGTACTTTATCTTTCTATGGGTACCTTACTTTGTGCTCTACGCTGAATTATTTACCGTGGAAGCCCTGGGGCGTTCCAGCATGTGGCGAATACTCTATTTGGCGAGCGTGCTATTAACGGTCTTTTCGACAGAAGGTATCGTAGGAGCGTATTTTTCAGATGTGCTAGAAACCCTTTCTTGTATTACGCTCGGGGCACTAATGTTGGTGATTGCTCTGCTAGGTATTTATCCAGCGTTGGAGGATAATAGCGAAAGGGCTTGACGAGTATTGAAACGATAGCTCTTCTTTTTATACTCAAAGCGGATTGGTCAGTATCGTCCTTATTAGTGGAGGTTAGAACGATTGTTGAATTTTTTAAAGGGCAAGATTCAGTACTTGCCTGCTA
>JBCDIO010000556.1:0-3563 GCA_038748815.1 Bacteroidota bacterium | reverse complement strand
TTATATCAAAAATAATCTACGGATCAAGCTAGTTGATCATACCTTTGACTTTGGCCGTTTAATGCCTCTGGAGAACTTTAAAAAAATGCCGAGCCGCCTTTTTTTGGCCACTTTCACAGATATTGGAATAGTAAATAACCCGCATTACCAGGCAGAAAATCAGTTACCCTCCAGCTGGGTGGTAGGCTATGGGATTGGTCTAAACTTAGTGTTGTATTACGATAAAGTCTTCCGCTTAGAATACAGTCGAAACCTCTTGGGAGAAGGTGGTATTTTCTTGCATTGGGATCTTCGGTACTAGGCATTCATAAATAAGCCCTAACGGTTTATTCGTCAAATTTTCCAGTATGCAAATTGTACTCTACAGTAAAATACTCAAGGATGTAGATATTCCTTATGTGCAACAGGTTCTGGATTTGCTGCAAGAGAAAGGAGTGAATGTTTATGTCTACAAGTCCTTTCTGGAAGAGATGCATGGGAAAATTCGCTTCAATCGCGATGTCGGTATCTTTGAGGGGTTCGTTGATTTTAGCGTCAAGAAAATAGATTTAGTCATCTCCTTAGGTGGCGATGGAACGATTTTGGGAGCGGTAACTATGGTTCGAGATAGCGGAGTCCCGATTCTAGGAATCAATCTTGGCCGCTTAGGTTTCTTGGCGAGTATTGAGAAAACCCGTATTGAGTTAGCTGTAAATGCTATTATTTCCGGACGAGTTTATCAAGAACGGCGAAGCCTCATTTATTTAGAATCTAATTTGCCGCTTTTTGGTGAAACGCCCTTTGCTTTAAATGATGTAACTATTCTGAAGCGCGATACCTCTTCCATGATTACAATTCATGCTTATGTCAATGGAGACTACTTGAATACCTATTGGGCGGACGGTATTATTGTATCAACGCCAACGGGAAGTACGGGGTACTCTTTGAGTTGTGGAGGACCTATCGTCTTTCCAAATTCGGGGAACTTTGTAATCACACCGGTTGCTCCGCACAATCTGAACGTACGTCCGATCGTAATTTCCGATAGTTCGGTTGTATCTTTTGAAATTGAAGGTCGAGCCGAAAGTTTCCTTTGTACGCTGGATTCTCGCTTCGAGACGATTACGGCCGCGCACCGCTTAGCAGTGCGGCGCTGCGATTTTACGGTATCAATCTTACAGATTGACGAGAGTAGTTTTCAACAAACGATTCGGACTAAACTTACTTGGGGTATCGATACCCGCAATCATGGATAGTATCGGGCACCTCTTTCTTTTAGTATAACGGTATTAACGAGGTTGTTTGGAGGCCAACCTTTTCGATTTTAAATCCAATCTCCAGAAAGGCTTTGATTGGTGTCGCTATTTCTAGCGCATTAGAAGTAGCTCTCCTTGTTCGACCTGATTAGCTTCACCGAGGTAGCTGAATTGAATGTCAACTTGATAATAATAGACATCCGCAGGACTGGGTTTACCCTTGTAATTTCCATCCCAGGAATCCGCTGGATCTAGCGTCTGGTAAACCAACTGTCCCCAACGATTATATATCGATAAGCGATATTCATCGATTGGGCAATTGGTTAAAGGCCGGAATGTATCGTTGAGACGGTCCCGATTTGGCGTAAAGATATTAGGAATTTCAAGGCAGTTTTCGCAGTCTTCCGAAGGGCGGATTGTTAAGCTGGCTTCGGTGGTGAAGCAAGCGTTTTCAGCGAAGGCAAAATAGGTGCCAGGTTCTTCGACAGCCATTACGGTATTTTCGGTATCCATTTCCCAATAAACATCCAGCGCAGTATCTGACCAAGCATCAATCTCGATATCGTCGCCTGGGCACATTTCGTATGCGTTACTTTCTAGGGTTAAATCTGGAGCACTATCAACTAGAAAAATTTCGGTACTAGCGGTGAGTGTCTCTCCACATTCGTTTTGGATGGTTACTGTATAAACACCAGGCACCGTAGTACTAATCCGCACCATATCCGTTTCGCCCGTATTCCAGACTATTTGAGGATTACCCTCGAAAGTAGTGAACAGTTCTAGGGACACTTCTTCTTCGGAACAAAACTGTTCCTTACTAGCAATAATCTCTGCTTCAAGTTCTTGCGGCCCCAGGATGTTAATGACGCCCGTTAAAATAGTACATCCATTAGTGATATCAACGGTATAAAGACCAGGTGTAGTTACTTCAATAGTCTGGCTTGTTTCGCCCGTTGACCATTGATAGGTCGCCCCTGCATTCTCAGCGTCAAATGTCAGGGATTCCCCCGGACATAATATGAGTTCTGCGTCGTTAATTTCGCTTGGTAAAGCAAGTGGTTGTTGCTCTAGTAAAAAGATATGATCCGTAAAGTTGGGTAAGCCAAAGGCTCCTTGTCCTTGGTTCTCATAGGAGAATAAAGGCCCCTCTACGCTTGGGGTCATACCATCGGGCTCTTTGATGTGAAAAACTTCCACTTCGGAATTAATCGTAGTAACGATTATATAGATATTGTGATCGGGTGCCAGTTGAAAGGCACCAATCAGCGGATAATTCGAATTGAGGAAACCCACTTGCGTTGCCGAAGCGGAGATGTCGGCGACTTCGGTATCGTACCGAATAATCTCCGAGAGGGTACTACTGTTGGTGTAGAGATATCGACTATTAGCGGAGAAGCTTGCTCCGTAAGTACCGGCATTCATAAATTCTCCGTCGGAGATTTCGCCAGTAGATGCATCAAAGTGAAATAGATAGCCACCTGCGTACAGTTTAGTACGGTCGGGGGAGAATTTAAAGTTTGCGGCCCCGAAGGTGTTGAGATTTGGAGCAGGATACAGTGTCGTGTCCGCAATCCCGCTTTCCGTAACTTGGAAGACGGCAAATTCTGCCTCAGCGGTACTAATAACTAACCAGTAGTCTTCTTCATTCTCATGAAGGCAAGCAGTTAGGTTTTCGTAGGTTGGAACGTAAACTCGCTGGTCTGCGACGGTTACGCCACCTAGACCACCATTTAAGTTCATATCAATTTCGAAGAGCGATAGGCCACGGCCAAAGGGTTGGCCCGGTATGTTGCCATCAACGTTGAATTGAGTCTCTTCCATGGTGAAGAGATAATAGGAATTATTCGCACCGGGTTTCTTCAGAATGATTGAGGATTGGCCAGAGCCCCAAGAACCACCTTGGTTTCCCTCCATGTCATACATTACCTCGTTGTTTCGGTTCCAGATCATGCCTGGATTTCCGAAGCCCGGAAGTCGACCACCACCATTGGTATAAAATAGCAAGTTGCCCTCGCAATCGCTTACGCTGGCACAGCCTTCGTAGGTCACCATTTCACTATCGGTTATCTCGACCGGTTGACCCGATGAAAAATCCAAACCGATTTTATTTCCAAAGTGCCATACATTGCCTTGCCCTTGGCCCCATGCTAGACCAACAGTGTGTAAAATGAGTAGTAAGATGAATACTAGACGCATGCCAGAACTGTTCGTAACCATCATCTGACTCCTTTCTAATAAGACACCTATATATTATAGAAAATCTTAATATCAAGAAGTCCTTGAAATTAGTGAAAAAAATCCACTTAAGGGGGATAAAAGTCATAATCC
>JBCDIO010000555.1:0-3566 GCA_038748815.1 Bacteroidota bacterium | reverse complement strand
TCGAGATAATCGAAAAGGTGATGCACCTTCCCGTGAATGTCTTGAATGGTGAAATCTACGGCTTCCTGTAAATTCGTCTGGGCCGAAAGAGTACTTAAACCGACGACCCACAAGCAGGAGGTTATGAGCGTTTTCATTCTTCTGGTTTTACTTGTCACTAAATAAATAGCTCAGCAGTCAAACCGGTAGTGGGGGATTTATCGGTGCGGGATGTTGGAGACCAACCGTTTACGTGCGGCGAGCAAGGTCTCATGCCATCTCAAATATACCCAATAAATGAACCTAAGGCCACTTTGCAATTCCTTCAAATCCGCCTATGTATGCCAATCGACATATATCGAAATTATTATACTTTGACGTAGGGGTATTCCGATTTAACGAAAAAAACCAATGGGGCTGTGGAGCTGTTCTTACTTTTGGTTAAAATAATACATACCTTTGCCCGTGTTTTGAAAAATGCCGTATGGAGCAAGTGATTTTCAAGGATTTAGGAGTAGCGGACTACCAACTTGTCTGGGATTACCAGCAAGGATTATTAGATGAGTTGGTGCAGCGAAAAATACGAAATCGAGGTTTAGAGATCGATAGCGCAGGCTGGGAACGTCGACATCACTACCTGTTATTTTGCGCGCACTCCCCAGTATATACCCTAGGGAAAAGCGGAAAGGAATCTCATTTACTGCTCAACGAAACGGGTCTGCAATCCGAAGGGGTTCAGTTCTATAAGATCAATCGGGGTGGAGACATCACTTTCCACGGCCCTGGGCAGGTAGTTGGGTATCCCATCTTTGATCTCGATGGCTTTTTTACCGATGTCCATAAATACGTCCGCTTCTTAGAGGAAGTAATTATTCGTACCCTGGCGGGTTACGGGCTGGAAGCCAAGCGTATCGAAGGCTACACGGGGGTTTGGCTGCCGGGTAATGAGGTACTTCCCAAGCGTAAAATCTGCGCAATTGGAGTACATCTTAGCCGCTGGGTTACCATGCATGGCTTTGCCCTAAATGTAAATACCGACTTAGCTTATTTTCGCCATATCGTTCCTTGCGGGATCCAGGAAGCAGATAAAGATGTAACTTCTATGCAAGTTGAATTACGTAAACCGATTGATCAATTAGACGTTAAAACCCGCTTAAAGCATCATTTTAAAGATCTTTTTGGCTTTGAATTTAGTAGCCAAGAGGCACCTGTATTATCGATTTAACCATGAAAAAAGACATCCCAAATTTAAAGGTGGAAGACTTGGCCATTGCCATTGTTCCTCGCGCCGAACTAGATAATGAGGAGGCATTATGGGATACGTATATCCTGAATTTTCGGGAAGAGTCCATCCAAAATGTACTAATCAACTCAAAAGGCTACGGCGAAATTCAAGGTGAAACTCGAAAAACGACGATTCTTCGGCATTTCTTCGAAGAAATTGGTCCTGAGAAAGCCATGCTAATTGAACCCATTCAAGCCCAATTATTTGACCTCACCAACGAATATTGGGTGAGTTTTACCTACGGAGGGCATATGTACGATAAAAAGTACGTTTTTGTCCGTGGAAGTATCACCGAGTCTAACTTTACCACGATTCCATTCATCGAACAAAAAGGAGTGATGATCCGCTAAGCAGGCTTTACTCCACTCTTTTAATATATCCAAATCTATATATGGCACCGAATGGCAAAAAGGTTAGTGAATCGGAAACGATTATGACCGAAATGATCATGCCCAATGATACTAACCCACTTGGCAATCTAATGGGGGGTAATCTCATGCGCTGGATGGATATTGCGGCTGGTATTTGCGCAGCAAAACATTGCACCAGCCACGTGGTTACTGCTTCGGTTGACCACGTATCCTTTACTACTCCCATTCATCTTGGAGAAGTAATCACCCTAAATGCCGTTGTTACAAGGTCTTGGAGTACTTCGGTTGAGGTATTCGTCGAGGTAGTGGCTACCGAAATGAAAGGGATTAAAGCCCGCCGCTCCAATCATGCTTATTTCACCTTTGTAGCGGTCGACGATGAACTAAAGAAACCGTGTCGGGTACCACCCGTTATCCCATTGAGTGGGGAAGAGCAGTCTCGGTTCGAGGCTGCACAGAAACGCCGGGAGTTACGCCTCATCCTCAGTGGACGCATGAAACCCGAAGATGCCGGAGAGTTGAAAACGCTGTTCAAAGCTGTGGACTAAGACGGGATCTAACACTAAAAAGAGGCTGTCTAGGGTCAATGACCCAGGCAGCCTCTTTTTAGTGTGGTCAATGATGTCGATGTTCTGGGATTGAAAAGATTAGGTGGACTAATACCTGGGAATGGTTGACTAAAGAGATAGAAAGCTTGCCAAATTTATGGGATCTGCTCAGGTGGGTCATCTCACGATCCGGTAGGATCGAAAATCATACCATAATTCCATTGAGACATTACCGATCCGGAGGGTCGCATCTAGCACGCTGCTTTTCATCACGCGAGGCAGCTTGAGGCCATCTTTGGGCATCCAGCCTTCTTATCTTCCCGTGCGGTGCACCTGCGTGGAACTAGCTTGCTGGGTACCCAACATAACAACGTCTTGAATATTGACATAGGCTGGACGGGTAGCAATAAAGGCAATCGTCTCAGCCACATCCTTCGCCTTCAAGGGCTGGAAATCTTCGTAGATCTTGGCCCGTTCTTCGTTTCCCTCGAAGCGCACTACGGCAAATTCGGTTTCCTCTACCATAGCTGGAGCTACCTGGCTCACACGTATGTTGTAGGCCGCCAGATCGAGGCGCATCGCGCGAGTTAAGGCATCTACCGCGTGTTTGGTGGCACAGTAAACATTCCCATTTGGGTAAACTTCCTTGCCCGCGGTTGAACAGACATTGATAATATGTCCTTTCTGGCGAGCTACCATTCCTGGACTGATCAGTCGAGTCATATAGAGTAAACCCTTGATATTAGTGTCGATCATGGTCTCCCAGTGGAAGATATCCCCTTTATGTATAGGATCAAGCCCCATGGCGAGTCCCGCATTATTGACCAAAATATCGATCTCTATCTGCAAATCGTTCAATTGATCAAATGCGGTCTGACAAGCTTCTTGGTCCCGAACATCAAATTGCAGTAGGGTAACTCCAATTCCGTAGGACGCTTGCAGTTCGCCTTTTAAGGACTCTAAGCGGTCGGCACGGCGGCCGGTGAGTACCAGTTGGTAGCCTTTTTGCGCAAATTCAAAAGCACTAGCTCGACCGATCCCCGAAGTAGCGCCAGTAATCAGCACGGTATCGGTGAGTTGTGGTCGCTGGGGCGTTTCTTCTTTTTCTTGCACCACTGTTGCCGCTATAGTTTCTTTAGGTATCTCCGGAATAATAAAGGCCGAATCGTTTTGTGGCGTCTGTAGTTCGGGATTAACCGCTATTGCACGATGGTAGTATTTCTGTGCCTTTTTGTATTTTCCTTCCTGGTGGTAATATAAAGCCAAGTCGTAGCTAGCAAAAGGATGGTCTCCTTGATGTTTTAAAGTCTTTTTAAAGTGCTTTGCTGCTTTTTCAGGATTATTCAGTGCCTCTGCCAGGAGGACGGCATAGCTATAATGGGA
>JBCDIO010000554.1:0-3576 GCA_038748815.1 Bacteroidota bacterium | reverse complement strand
TGGGTTTATCCGCTTCCAGGTCTACCTGGTAGCGGATAAACCCAAAATACTTTCCACTTTTCTTCAAATTGACTGGGATTGTAGTCCATAATTCTAACTGAGTCGGTTTGCAAAAAGGCGTATTAGTCAAACAACAATTAACCCAATAAATGGGATGAAAGAGGAATTAGTTCCCCAGTGTTGTATGGCTAGGCAGTGAGGGGGCGAAATTAGGGAAAATCAACAGACTTTACCAGATTTACCTATCTTTGAAATGAATATTTTAAACTCATAAAGTAAGTCGCGATCCATGATTCGTAGCATCCTTAGACTAGCCGTATTGTTGGTAGTCGGTATTTTGGTTTACAACTTTTTCTTCGGAACCGAAGCAGAAAAAGAAAACTCACAGAAAGTCTTTCAAGAGGTGAAGGAGGTAGCCATTTCCGTAAAAGACCTTGTCAAATCCGAACGAGAAAAATTTGATGAAGGTAAATACGACCAAGCCCTCAGCAAGATGGGCGATCTATTTGGCCAATTAAAGGAGAAAGCCCAAGAGGTAGAAGACAATAACTACCTAGAAAAACTTGCCGATCTAGACAAAAAGCGAAAAGAATTGGAGGAAGAATGGAACGATCACCGTCCGGAAACAGAATCGGAACAAAATGATTTCCAATCAGAGCTAAAAAAGCTCATGGACGAAACGGAAGCTCTAATCGAGCAATAGGGATAAGAACTATCCACGAAAAATACCATCGGCATTCGGTTGCGGGTCCAGGCCCGCCCGAATGCATTTCTTAATCTCTTGAATATTATCAATCAAGATATTTCCTTGGTAAGAAAAATCTCCGTCCTGGTGAAACGCTTCGATAATCAAATAATTGAGGGATGATTCGGTCACAAATTTGAAGCGATACGATTCCCAATCAGCGTGATCGATCAAATCAGAAGTAACCAATAGTTGTTCTCTTTGCCCTTTTGTTTGTCCTCCCCAAATTCGTAACCGTAATGGACGGCCGTAGCCTGCATAAGTTTTGGAATAGGCCAAATCCATCGAGACGGTATAGCACTCATTGGGCTTTAAAGGTGCCGATAAGCGCTGCCCAATGCTCTCCCAGGATCCATCGTTACGGGTAATTAATCCAACGTAGGTTTCTCCTTCGGAAGCTTCTAAATGCACTCCCCAAAAGCCAGGGAGAATATCCGGAGTAGTCCCCATCTTAAAGGGAATCCAGCCCGCGGGAATAGTAGCATCCTGTGGTTGGTCTCCCTCGAAAGAGCTATTCGTCAAATAGATTTGAGCAGACAGCCAAAAGGGACATAGAAGAAAGACTACGGGAAAGAGATTCAGTTTTCTCATTTGCTATTTACTTGGAAGCTCGGGAAAGTTACGCTGATCCAACGCTCAACTAAATTAGAATATTTTGCTTTATCCCTTGGTTATTTCGTCTCCGAATAGGTCAGGACGGCGTCTTTTGGTCCGTTCAACGGACTGTTCGTAGCGCCATTCCTCAATAGCTCTAGTGTGGCCACTTAAAAGAATATCGGGTACTTTCCAACCACGAAACTCCGCGGGTCGCGTATAAACGGGTGGTGCCAAAAGATCGTCCTGAAAGGAGTCGAACAAAGCTGATGTTTCATCATTGAGCACTCCGGGCAGTAACCGGCCAATAGTGTCTACTAAAACCGCAGCGGGTAGCTCTCCGCCGGATAATACATAATCACCAATGGAAATCTCTTGTGTAATAAAGTGCTCTCGAATCCGCTCATCGATCCCTTTATAATGCCCACAGAGGATCAGGATATTCTCCCGTAAAGAGAGTTGATTGGCCATTTGTTGATGAAGTCGCTCTCCGTCCGGTGTCATAAAAATGAGCTCGTCGTACTTTCGCTCCGCTTGCAATTTCTCAATACAATGAACAACCGGCTCTAGCATCATCACCATTCCAGCACCTCCTCCATACTGGTAATCATCCAACTGTTTATGCTTACCAAAACCGTATTCTCGCAGATCGTGTACAACAATTTCTAATAATCCTTTCTGCCGAGCCCTTTTCATAATGGAGTGGGCAAAAGGAGATTCCAAAAGATCGGGCTGAACGGAAAGTATATCAATACGCATACCGTAGGTGAATTTAAACCAACAGAGCAATGGAAATCCATTGCTCTGTTATATGTTATCCCAAAAAATGGATTGTACTCTTATTTGATACCTAACAGCTCGACCTCAAAGATCAAAACCATGTTGGGCCCAATATCTCCACCCGCTCCACGAGAACCATAGGCCTTTTCGGATGGGAGGTAGATCCGCCACTTGTCGCCGATTTGCATGAGCTGTAGGGTCTCGGTCCAACCTGGGATGACCCGATTAAGAGGGAACGACGCTGGTTGGCCACGATTCACAGAGCTATCGAAAACCGTCCCGTCGATCAAGGTCCCGTGGTAGTGTACCGTAACTTCGTCCGTTGCCGCGGGGCGCTGTCCACCACTTCCTTCTTTTAAGACTTCGTACTGGATTCCAGATTCCAAAACGGTAATACCTTCTTTCTCCGCATTCTTTGCTAGGAATGCTTGACCTTCTTGTAGGTTTTTATCGCCGGCTACTGCCGCTTGTTTACTCAAGAAATTACGAAAATTCATTTCTGCTTCGGTTTCAGAGATTTTTAGATCATTACCTGCAAGCACGTCACTGATCGCTGCGGCAAGTGATTCTGCATCTATTTTTTCTAGGCCTTGGCCTTTTAGGTTCTTTGCCATCAAGATACCTACACTATAGGATAGTGAATCCATAGAATTTTCTAGCGTTTGCGCCTGTACAAATGCGGGTGATAACAGGCCGATGAAAAAAAGAAAGACAAGTAGTCTCATAAGTAGTCATTTTTAAAAGGAGTCCAAAGGTAAGGTTTTTGCCATTCAATAAACGGCTGAATTCCAATTTAGGTATCTCCCTCCCCCCAACGGTAAGACGCAATATCCAAACCTGCCAAATCAATCACCCGGTCTACTACCGTAGCCGCTAATTCTTCAAACGTTTCCGGGCGACTGTAAAAGGAGGGAGAAGCAGGACAAATGATTCCTCCAGCCAGCGTAATCTGGCGCATATTATCCAGGTGGATCAGATTATACGGGGTATCCCGTGGCACCACAATCAGGCGTCGCCGTTCCTTGAGCACTACATCTGCCGCTCGGGTAATCAGATCGTTAGAAATCCCCTGGGCAATGCGTCCTAGTAGGCCCATAGAGCAGGGACAGACGATCATGGTACCATATTTTGCGGAACCGGAGGCAAAAGGAGCCATGAAATCGTCCTTCGCATATCGCTGGAAAGGATAAGACTCAAAGTCGCGGTTCCCCAGCTCAAGCTCCCAGTTGAGCTCTGCATTTTTACTCATTACCATGCCTACGGCGGCAATTTGGTCTCGGTATTGCAGAAGACGGTCCAAGAGTACTTTCGCGTAGATAGAACCACTAGAACCGCCAATGGCAACCACTATTTTATGTTTGGGCGTATTGGTCAAAGTCATCTATTTTTAGAGGATTTTAACCCTGCGTTAAAGGAATCTTAATGTCTAAACCTTAACACATTGGCCTGCGCAATTT
>JBCDIO010000553.1:0-3583 GCA_038748815.1 Bacteroidota bacterium | reverse complement strand
CTTCTGAACTTTCTGATGGCTTCAAGCAGCTTGGGTTTAATTATGATGATGCTATTATTGATTTGAATGCCTCCCAAGATTTCGCGATTAATATTTCCTTCAGATACTTCTTGAGTAAAAATCATCCAAATAAAGGTTGGCAATTTAGTGTACCCATCGGCTATGAGACATGGACCTTAGAAGATCAAAATACGGATACAGCAGTAGCTTATGAATTTTGGAACATCAGCCCAAGAATTGGCTATCTGTGGTATCCTTTCAAAAAAGAAAGATTTTATATTATGGGGGAAGGGATTTTTGCTATCCCACTTGTCTCCAATGAAGGCGTTCAATTAGGAGATTCAGTGATTAAATCTAATCGTATTGTACCTATTCCAAGTATAGGTTCGGGAATCAGACTGTGATTTTATGATTCGCTTACTGGCACCGGCTAGTGCTGGCGGCCTATGTTATAATTACCTAGCGAGTAGATTGGAAAGTAAAAGGCTACAAACCTATATCTAATACCCTTCAGGATACTGCGCACCAATAAACCAACCGCCTACCGGACACATCAGGTCTGGTAGGCGGATTAGTTTATTCTTGTACGATATAGTATTCAGGACCCTTTCGCAGAAGGTCCGATTTCTATTGATTTAATTATCCCGTATTAACTCGATATATCCTTTGAGGATTTCGGGGCCTGGTACAATACCGATGACTCGTTGTTCAAAGACTTGGCACGAGTAGTAGTAAGTACCAGTCGGCAATTCATTGCCCCGAAGGTTTTTACCATCCCAATTAAGGTCTGGATCATTGGTTTGGAAAACGAGCTCTCCCCAACGGTTGAAGATCTTGAAGTCAACCTGCTCTACGAAACAGTAGGGGTAAGGGATGAATAAGTCATTCTGACCATCTCCGTTTGGCGTAAAGGTATTGGGCAGATCGTAGATAGGGCAGTTATCAATACACCATTCGTTGGAGAAGGCACTTTCGTTGTAGAAGGTATCTAATGCGGTCACCGCATAACAACCAGCAATTCCGAAATCGGGTCGATGGACAAAGGTGGTATCATCAGAGAACAGAATGGAGTCAATCAGGCTATATTCCTCACCTTCAAACGGTGCATAATATATTCGATAGCTAACCACATCGTCCGTATCGGGGCAAAGATTCATTGGATTTACCCATAGCAGATCGTTTTGTAGCTCAGCCTCAATGCAGTTAATCGATTGATCGCAGATATTCGATACAGTAAGCTCGGGTGGGCAAGGAGGTATTGTATCGAGTGGAATACCACAAGCTTCTTGTGAGAAGTTGATAAGAGGTGCATCAATCCCCTCTACCCCGTACGTTCCAAAGGCTTCGATGAGATAACAGTATTCTCGCCCATTCACTAGACCTTGGTCAGAATAGAAGGGTTCATTGACGGTAGCAATGGGAATAAACTCAGAACCATCGAGGCGTTCTCGGTAGACTATATACTCAAAATTATCCCAGGGAATATTAGCATCCCAAGATAAGTTATTGGTCTCGTCCGTAGAGGCAATATCTAGAAATACCGACGAAGCAGTATTGCTATTCCCAAGTGGTTCACTTTCTCCGTTTACATAAAAAGCAATCTGATAAGAATAAGCATTCTCCAAAGTATTTAGGCCTGTATCTACAAAGAAGGTATCATTGGCTTGCCAGAATTCTTGTGCAGTGAAGCTAACCCCAATTGGTTGGAAGCCATCTTCAACCTGCCCGGTAGCCCGTAGTACTTCGTAGGTATAGGGCCCACCATTTAGGATGGTATCTAAGTCTTCCGCGAGAGGCTTGATCCAACGGACGAACATCTCGCCGGTATTAAGGTCGGTAGACTCCACATCGACATTGATCATGAGTGGAACATCTCTACTCAACTGCATACAGATTTCGTTGGAGGCAAGACTCTCCACTCGGTTGTAGGGCTGGCCAAGTGAGGTCAGTCGGGCAAAGTTTGCCAGTACCCGATAGCAATAGGTTTTACCCCGCTCTACATCCGGGTCGGTATAGCTATATCGGCCATCCTGTACATCTATGATAATTCCGGTGATGCGTGTATAGCCTTGGCCATCCAGACCCGGAGTACATTCGTCGACGGTAAATGGATTGGATCCTTCCCGCCGCCAAACGGTGAAACCGAGGAAGTAGCCATTGTCAGCATCTTCACAAGCGTAGGGAAGCTCCCAGTTAACTTCGATCTCATTAGAACGTGGAATGGCTTGTACATCTTCCGGTGGAGGACCAACGACTTTAATACGTACCGTTTTTAGCGTAGCCAAGCCAAAATCACCAAAGTAATCATCAAGGGCTCGGAAAACGACCGTGTAGGGTTGATCAGATATATGTTCGCAGGTGGTATTCCAAACAAATTGCCCCGAGACGGGTGGATCTTGATATCCAGAAGGTGCTGAGAAAGAAGCCGGGCTTGGTTCAATGAGTAAGGGGCCACCGAGGGCGGTTAGGCGAATCTGCTGTCCTTGGTCAGGATCATTGGCAAATACCGTAAAAGAAAGGGTCTCCCCTGCAATTACACAGAATTCTTCCTGGGTTTCTACTACGGGTGGCCGGTTATCTTCACAGTCTTGAATCAGGATTTGCATATCCCGTACCATAGTGTCAATAGCGACTCCGCCCCGATAGGAAATGACGTAGATCGCAATATTATATTCCCCTACTTTTTGCGGTGAAGTCCAGGTGAAGACCCCCGTAATTTCGTTTAGGTTGTAATTATTATCAATACCGGGTTCGACCTGGTTAGGGAATAAATAATTGGGCACTGGGGTATTAACGGCTTGCAGGGGAACAATCATTTTAAAGGAGAGACTATCTCCTTCAAAGTCTACCGGGTTTGGATTATGAATGAAGGGTTGCCCTAAACAGCCAATATCAATCGGGGGTTGGGCCAGGTCGGGCGTGTTATTCGGGCCATCGAACTGACAATCCAAGAACTCATAGACCGTTTGTAGATGAAAGGGGACCGTCACAGAATTTGGGAAATCTACATTGAGGATACCTTCATTGCGGTTAGGGTCGGTCATCGAAATAAGGTAACTACCTCTGCCTGGATACTTATGAGTGATGATATACAAGTTCAGTTTAGTATCGTTCTCTAAAATCTCTCCGAATCCCCCACCGTTCGTTCTCGCTACCATCTCGCATTGTCCATCTCCCCAGCATATTTGAAGGGAATCTCGGTCGGCAGCTACACTGCTCGCTTTGGTGTAGGTAACAATGGTCGCTCGAATGAGAAGGTCCGTACATTCTCCAACGGTGTCTACGGTGATTTCTCCCGCCCGGTTGTGGGTAGCCGAAGCACTGGTTTGAAAAAGGATTCCAATCAGGAGTACCAGAAAAATATGTAAGCTATTCCGCATATTGGAAGAGTTTGGAGTTGATCAGGTGCTAAAGGAAAGTGAAAGAAACAGCCTCTTATTTCCTTTATTTCCAAGTATAAGTCCTTTGGCTTGGCTTGCAAAAAAGGCAAATCCAATGGATGGTGCCTAACAAGTTGGTTAAAACGCATTTAATACTTTGTAACCTAAATTTCTAAACATTTTGACGGGTTCTTTTTGCCCAG
>JBCDIO010000552.1:0-3600 GCA_038748815.1 Bacteroidota bacterium | reverse complement strand
GTCTCTTAAAAGTAAGGGGCCTAGTGGATACTTGTGGAGTTTTAGAAATTCCTTGAGGAAGTCAAATAAATTCCATGGACTATTCGATACGTAAAATATTGGTCGAGGCTGTTCCGTTTGATGGCTGGCAAAAAAACGATAGAACTCGGGAGCATCTTCTACGGTCTGTCGAGTACTCGGGTTGTGAAAGAGCGTGGTTGAGATCGCTTTGAGTTTGAAGGGAGCAGTCAGATGGGACTGGATTAAGGTGTCATCTACATCGCTGATGACCCCAATGGATGGTTGAACCGGAGGCATAAATACCCTGGAGCGTGTTCTAAGGTTAACCGGGCCGAAGCGTGGAACCGATAGTAATTCAATGGTACAACGGGCGTATTGCTCTTCGTTCGGTTGAACTGCTTGTGGGAGAGGGGCTTCTAAATGGTAGTACCCTTCGGAGTTAGTGATTACTTTGAATGGGTTGTCTCCAATCCGTATCTCCAATTCAGCCTTGGCAAGTTCGTCACTATCGAATCGCTTGACCATGTTGATCATATTGCGATAGGCGTTGTCAGTGGGCTTGGCGGTAATGCGCTTATCTCGTAATACCCGTCCTGAGATATAGACAAAGTCTGGTGCTCCATATCCGTAGTATGCATCAATCCAAGGGGGGCGTCTCCATTCTCGCCGAATGACACGGCGGTAGCGGCCCCGCACAGTATAAAGCGTGCGATCAAACTTGCGTATGAAGTTAATGAGCTTTCGATGCCATAGCCGCATAAGCGATAATGAATTCGTTCTTAGAAAAGCAGGGGCCAAAATTAATGAATGCCCCCTAGTCGAAAGAAAAACGGTGGATTTATTTGCTTTCTACAGCAATTGCTAAGAAGGTACCGTATAACGGAAAGAAACCGATAAACGATTATGGAATTAATCACCCTTTCTGCTCTAATCGACAGAACCCTTTTACGGGATACGCATTAGGTGATCTTAGAGCTATGGCAAGAATAAATTGGCGTCTCGATAACCTTGCCAAATTTTTGCTAAGGGGCAGCGTTTTTCTGGAATGGTGCCTCCTAAATGAGAAAAGGTTGACAATTCCTTAAATATTAAATGCACCATTGCGTAAAATGGGCCATATTTTAACAGGATTTATTGGAATTAATTAGTGAACAATCAGTATAATTGTGAGCTAAGAACAACAGGTAGATTGAATGATTTGCCCGGGATAAATCAAAAAGTTGATCATGAAAAGAATTAAGCTAGTATTAGCAACCCTCTTTATTTTCTCCGCTACCTTGGGTCTGCGTGCTCAGGATATCCATTTTTCACAGTTTTATCTGTCACCGCTAAATCTCAACCCAGCGATGACCGGTGTTATGAACTGTAATATCCGCTTGGTAGCAAACTACCGTAACCAGTGGGCTTCTGTATTGAAATCTTTCGCTTACAATACTTACTCTGTATCCTATGATCAACGAATCCCTGTAGGTCGGAATGATTTCTTCGGAATCGGAGGTACGTTCTGGGGAGACAAAGCGGGGGAAGCAGAGTTTAAAACCTTAACCGGTAAGCTTTCTCTTTCTTACAGTAAGAAAATGGGAGGATACCGAAAGCGCTCGCACTATTTAGTAGTCGGAGCGGAAGGGGGTGCTGCCCAGCGAAGCATCGACTTCCTGCAACTGCGCTGGCCATCCCAGCACAACGGGGAAGGTGGCTTTGACCAGTCCCTAGACTCCGGAGAATCTGATCTACTTGACAACTTTTTGTTCGCTGATATGGCAGCAGGCCTATTGTGGTTTTCGGTTTTCGATGAAGACAACAGTTTCTACATGGGGGCCGCTTTCCACCACTTGAACCGTGCAAATCAATCATTCCGGGTCGATGGAGTAGACGATCTATACAGTCGTTTGACCGTTCACGCAGGTGGTGATTTTCTAGTCGGCCGTCGTATTGGTTTCATTCCGGGGGCGATTGCCATGTTCCAAGGTCCTTCCTTCCAGTTGAATACGGGTGCTTCTCTGAAGTTCCTTCTCGGAGGAAATCGTCGGAACTACCAAGCTTTCCAATTGGGTACTTGGGTTCGAATTTCAAACCGGATCGAGCAAGGTGTCTTGATGGACGCCGCAATTCTTTCGACTCGATTCGATTACGATAGCTTTAGCTTAGGATTTAGCTATGATATCAACGTTTCCGAACTAGTACCAGCTAGTAATAATAACGGTGCCTTCGAATTTGCTTTGGTCTACAAAATTTGCGGACCTACGCGTCGTGGTGTTTACTGTCCACGGTTCTAAGCAAGTTTTACAAGTTTAATTATTCACAACTGCCTACGTCTACTGAACAAAATGAAGACGTAGGCAGTTGTACGTTTGGGAAATACCTCTTTAAAAACGTTCCCAGCGCTAGTCTATTCACCTCTCGCTAAAGCATCACCAAAACCCAGATGTTGGTAAGTAAATTGGTCAGGATTATTAGAATCTCTGTGATTTCTTATATTTGCTCCGGCTGATTTACTCAAATCCCTCTGAGACCAGTCGCAGAAGGAAAAAATTATTCCTTCGGACGGTTACATCTTTAACCCGTATCGATCATTGAGAACCGAGCCGTTATCCGGCCAATTGAAATGCCTAGTTCCACAGGAAATAGGCGTAGTGGAATGGACACATGATGGTGCAGGCGACACAACACCTACTCGGTGTGGATGCCTAATTACCTCAAGCGCAAAAAGCGCAACATTTTTTTACCAAAAACTAGAGGCATGTTCGGAAACAACAAATCCAAAGATTCAGGAAGAGGGAACTCAATTATCCCTAGCTCAACCAGCCATTCGTTAAATAGTCTGGTACAGGGGACCGTTATTGAAGGAAATATCAATTGTAAAAGCGATATCCGTATAGATGGCTCCATTAAAGGAAGTTTAAATTGTGCGGCAAAAGTAATTATTGGTCCAACTGGATCCGTTGAAGGAGATGTAGTTTGTAAAAGTGCGGTTGTGGAAGGTTCTTTTGATGGTAAGTTAAACGCTTCTGAGTTGCTCAATATCCGGGAGTCGGCCAATGTAAACGGAGAAATCCGCTACGGAAAACTAATCGTTCAGCCAGGGGCTGTTCTTATTGGTGATGTTCGTATGAACGGCACAAGTGTAAAAAGTAACAATGTGAAAAGTGCTGGATCTAATAGCGTAAAAGGACAAGATGCCTCCATCCCCGGAAAAGCAAAACTCCAAAAAGAGTCGGCCAATAGATGATGCCCTGAAGTATTCAGGGATGGCCTTTCAATTAGGAATAACCCTCGCAATAGGGACGTTCGCTGGGACCAAAATCGATCAACGATTACAAACCGAGCGTCCCTATTTCACAGCACTCTTTGCCATTCTATCCCTTTTCGCTGGACTCTATCTTGTGTTGAAAGATTTATTTCGTAAACCGCCCTCTTCCAACCCTTCCAACGAGTCATCCAGTCCCTCCTAAGTTCAAACCTGATGCCACAAAGAAGCTTTCTGATCATTTTATTTATCGTTACGGCGGTTTCTGCAGGTTGTCTACTCCTATTTAACCAAATAGATCTTTTTCACGCGAATCAGGGGCTATCCTGGATTGGCTTAGGTTTCTTCTTTTT
>JBCDIO010000551.1:0-3601 GCA_038748815.1 Bacteroidota bacterium | reverse complement strand
ATGCAACAAACCCAAATTTTGTGCCTTCTTCTAAAATGGAAATCGCGATCCGAAAGAAAGCACTGGAAGACATTTTTGGCCAACTCAAAAAATCAAAACGCGGCAACCATAGCACCACCTTCGGAGGACGGGGTGACGAAACTACCTCCGAGCTACGACCCTTCGAATTTGGAGATACCTTAGATAAAATTGCTGTATCTGAATCACTTCGCAATGCCCAAATCAACCACGGAATCGATGAATTTCATCTAACCCAAGAAGATCTTGAGGTTCAAGAGACGTATTACCAAAGCCAATCCAGTACGGTTCTGATGATCGATATCTCCCACTCCATGATTCTGTACGGGGAAGATCGAATCACTCCGGCCAAAAAAGTAGCCATGGCTTTAAGTGAGTTAATCACAACTCGCTACCCTAAAGATACCCTCGATATTATCGTTTTTGGTAACGACGCCTGGCAGATTGAAATTAAAGATCTCCCCTACTTACAAGTAGGGCCTTACCATACGAATACCGTAGCAGGACTAGAGTTGGCAATGGATATTCTCCGCCGCCGCCGAAATCCCAATAAGCAAATCTTTATGATTACCGATGGTAAACCAACTTGTATCAAAAAAGGGAAAAAGTATTACAAAAACTCGTGGGGTCTGGACCGTATGATTCTCAATCGGACGCTTAATCTCGCTACCCGTTGCCGCAAGCTAGACATTCCGGTAACCACCTTCATGATTGCCCGAGATCCGCAGCTAGTGCACTTCGTTGATCAGTTTACCAGTGCTAATAATGGTAAAGCATTTTATAGTAGTCTGGAGGGATTGGGAGAGTTTGTCTTCCGGGATTATAAAAACAACAAGCGAAAACGCAGCTAAGCATATACCGAATCGCTACAAAGCATCGTTATTTAGGCGATAAAGAGCAGGACTTCGTTCGGTGAACAAAGTCCTGCTCCTGGTTTAACCTTCAATCCCGCGAATCGCTAATCCGTATCAAGCATGAAACCTATTGTATTTCTTTGTTCTTTGGCCTTTAGCTTATTCTTTTCCATACCAAGCCAAGCCCAGTACCGTGATATTGCCGCCCAAGACCTGGAAACGATTCAAAATTATGAGGATACCATTGCCTTACTTTCCTACGCCATTATTAATGACTCCATCGCGGAAAATCGCTTTGGGGCAACGAAGAAACTCATACCAACTCTGGTGAAGGCCCTACAGGTTCCAAATTCTTACCAGTACCCTTTCTCCAAAGTTCAATCCATTTCCATTCAGTATCCAGCGGATAGCACCTTTCGAATTTTTACCTGGCAACTGTACGTCGATGAGAATGATTACCGCTACTACGGGGCGATTCAGAAAAATGCGGAGACCTTAGAACTTATCCCTCTGATTGATCGTT
This sequence comes from Bacteroidota bacterium, assembly GCA_038748815.1. Taxonomy (GTDB): domain Bacteria; phylum Bacteroidota; class Bacteroidia; order Chitinophagales; family Saprospiraceae; genus JBCDIO01. The sequence goes on along the minus strand of JBCDIO010000551.1, from coordinate 2,206 downwards.
CCAGCTCCATTATGCGGCCAGAAATGGAAGTACTAGCCGGAGACCGATGGTTCGGTGCCTTGTATTACCGGATCAAGCAATATACCGACGCACAGGGGCAAACGAATTACCTGCTCTTTGGATTCGACGGATACGAATTCTTTAATAAGCGTAAGCTGGTGGAAAATCTTTCCTTTGACGCAGCGGGTAAAGCGGTATTCGGTGCACCCAACTTCATCGAAAACACCCCAGAGGGAACGAAGAAAACGAAAAATCGCCTAGTACTCGATTACTCCGCAGAAGCGTCCATACGGCTCAATTACGATGATATCATGGAACTCATTGTCTTTGATCATTTAATCAAAATGGGGCTTCCCGGAGCGGGTTTAACTAATGTTCCGGACGGAAGCTACGATGGCTATGAGCTAGTGGATGGGATTTGGACGTTCAAACCTAAGCTATTCAATCAAGTTTTGGAAGAAGCACCCCGCCCTAGTCCAGTACTGGAAGATCGCGGTAAGAAGGATATCTTTGGAGGAAAACAGTAATCCATGTCCGAAGAACACTTGCTGCCCGTCACCCGTACCGCCCGCTACCTGACCTTTGGGAACTCCGTTTCCGAATCGACGGAGCATATCTGGGTCGCTTGCCATGGTTATGGGCAAAATGTAGGCCGTTTTATCAAAAAATTTGACCAATTAGACCCTGCCAAGCATCGAGTGATTGCTCCCGAGGGGCTTTCCCGTTTTTATTGGAGTAGAGCCCCCCTGCTCATTGGAGCTTCTTGGATGACTAAGGAAAAACGACTCACGGAAATTGCCGATTATTGCAATTTTCTAGATACTGTTTACGACCGGGAAGTGGCTCCTTTTCAAGATACGTTGCGCGGAGCCATCAACTTTTTTGGCTTCTCCCAGGGTTGCGCAACGATCTGCCGCTGGATGCACGCCCGACGCCCCCATTTTGACCGTCTTATTCTATGGGCTGGACAGACTCCAGAAGATATTGCTTACGACTCCCTACAGGAATATTTGGACCAAAAAGATCAGTGGTTTATTTACGGTACAGAAGATGAATTCTTAACGGAAAAACGGTTGGCTTGGCAAACCAATTTTGCCCGGGAACAAGGGTTCCGGTTACAAATTCAGACCTTCGAAGGACCTCACGCTATCCATCGGCCTACCCTCCAAAAGTTAGTCAATCAGTGGAAATAGAATTAGTGCATACGGTCTCCACGCACTTCTAGGTTAGCCAGAATATCCGCTTCTAAGGCCAAGTACTCTTTCCAGCGCTTCCGGGCGCGTTCTTTTCCAAAGTACATCGACGCTAAATCAATGAAAAGACGATAGTGTCCCGCTTCGGAGACCATAAATTTATGGTAGAAGACTTTGAGCGGTTCTTCGGAGATATTGAGAGAAAGCAGACGGAACCGCTCGCAGCTACGTGCCTCAATTAAGGCACAAATAAGCAGTTCTTCCAACAATTTATCTTCGCGGCTTAGTCCCTTAGGAACCGCGCTGCGGAGTTTATTGACGTAGATATCTTTCCGTTGGCGTCCCAGTGGAAGATCACGCTTGTCAAGTTCGGCCAGAACCAAGCGAAAATGCCCCCATTCTTCGGTCACAATTGGAGCTAATGCTCGCACCATCTCGATTCGCTCCGGATAGCGTTGGATCAATGAAATGCAAGAAGCTGCGGCTTTCTGTTCGCAATAAGCGTGATCGGTTAAGATCTCACCTAAATCCTTTTCGGTTAAATTGACCCAGCGCGGATCCGTTGGAAGTTCTAAACCTAGCATCCGTACCGCCGTCATTTCCTTTGGTTCCATAGTATTCTAAATTTTCCCCGAAGGTACAAAGGCTTATTTTAAGCACTTGAATTGATTCATAAAAAAGTCTAATTCAAACACTTCGTAGTCTTCGTATCCGGTTCTCCATACGACCCGTACCTGATCTACTTCACTTTCTTCCAATTCCCGAATCTGAAAATCCGTTAGCTGATATTGTGCTCGATAGGTAGTATAATTATTCAGAGGATCCAGAATACCACTATCTGATTTTGTATTTATTAATCGGACGTACTCTTCGTTGAGAAGGCGCACACTGAGAATACTACCTTTATCTAGTCCACCAAAAGCGTACTTCGCATCGGGCGAGGCGATGGTAAATTCCAAAGTCAGGAAGATCAAATTTCCGGTCATTTTGGTCATATATCCATTACAGGTGAT